>NZ_CP053709.1:300000-441110 GCF_013201075.1 Lichenicola cladoniae
CTACGACGCGGACATGAGCATCCACGTTTCGGATCGCGGGCCGAATGCCAAGGTGATGGTGGATACCCGGCCCGGTGCGCCGATCACCGGCGCCCCCTACCTGAACTCGATGCTGGCCGGGATCGCCCCGGCGGACGCGGTGCCCCTGGATGTGTCGGGGGTGTCGCCGGATGAAGTCCGAGCCTGGCGCCTCGGCGGCGAGACCTACATCCGCACCCGCTACACCTTGATGTCGCCGGCCTGGGACGCTTCGCAGAGTGGCGAAGGCGGCACCACGATCTACGCCATTCCCAGCACGCCGGTTGTGTTGCTGTCGGCCAACTCCCGCACCGTATCCGCCGAATTGAAGGAGGCCCGCTAATGTCCGGCTTTGCCAGCAAGCTGCAGATGGGCAGCATCTTCAATCGCTCCGCATACGCCGGCCCGCGGCGATTTCTCGTCATCGGCGGCTGCATCGTTAGTGTGGCCGGGGTGATCGCCTATGTCTCGATGTCGGGCTCGACCGCGCCGCTGGTATCGCAGACGGCGCGTCTGCCGACGGTCGACCCACTGCCCGGAGGGCTGAACAGCAATCCACAGCAGAACAAGCTGGCGCTGCGGACCAACCAGGAGCAGGCCGACCAGGCGGCTCGAGCCGGTCTGTCCTACACCCCGCCGATCGCAGCGAGCCACACGACGGCACCACTGCCTGTGCCGAGTGTGACACCGCCGGCAGCGTTGGCCGAGACCCCCGCTCCGGCTTTCCACCCGGTGTCCCCGGCGCCGCCAACGGCGGTATCGCAGCCGATCCGCTATACCCCGGACCCTATGGTTCGTCCGGTCGCGCAGGTGTCGCCCACGGTGCAGAACGATCCCCAGGAGCAACAAGCCTATGCCGATGCCGTCAGCCGCTTGCTGCGCGGTTGGAACGGCCGGTCACCGCGCACCGAGGTCGTGGTCGACCCGTCGATAGGGTCTGCGGAGGCGGCATCCGGGCGCGACACTGGCACCGGGCAGTCGGGAAGTGAGGGCCGTGCCACCCGAAACGCATCATACGCCACACGCCTGGACGGCGGTGGCAGCGGCACGGCGGGTCGTCTGTTGATGCCCGCCGGGCGCGGCATCTTTGCCCATACCGTGCTGGCGGTGTCGTCGGACTCCGAGGGGCCGGTCGTGCTGCAGGCGGATTCCGGGCCGCTCAACGGCGACCGGATGATCGGCACCTTCGGTAAGGCCAGCTCCAACGGCGCCGGCTCGTCCGATCGCCTGGTGATCCGGGTCAACTCGATCGAGCACCGTGGGCAGACGATTGGCGTCAATGCCATCGTCACCGCACCGGACACGATGGAGACCACGGTGGCGAGCAGCGTGGATGAGCACTATCTCGCCCGCTTCGCCCTCCCGGCCGCGGCGGCGTTCGTCTCGGGGCTCGGTCAGGCGTTGGCGACCACCTCCAACACGAACAGTGTTTTGAGCCCCCTCGGTGGTACTTCCTATGCGACACAGCTGAACTTTCCGCAACAACTCGGGGTTGGTGCCGGTGTCGCCGCCCAGCAACTCAGCAACACGCTCAACCAGCAGGCGCCGCGCTCCCCCACGATCCATGTGGATGCCAATGTGAACGTCGGCGTCATGTTCCTGGCGGCGGTCACGGAAAATAGCCGGTAGTGCAATTCTTTCGTGACCGTTCGCGCCAACTTGCCCGATCCTGGCATAAGTTTCAGCAAGCGGGATCGCCATGGACACGCACATCACGGGCCGGCCTGAACTCCAGGACGACAGGACCGAGGCCGGTTTCAGTCATGTACACGGCGATAGGATCGCGCCTGAGAATAAGATCGAAGGTGCCGACGAGGGTTCACCGGCTCAGCACGACACCACGTCGCGCCCGGAGATCGTAGTCGACGGTATCGACGAGGTCTTCGATCACGGACACGAGGGTGTGGTGCGGCATGCCCCCGGCGCGATGGGGCCGTTCGTTCCTGTAAAACGGCACCGCAACGGCTTGATGATCACCGCCTGCACGATCGCCGTGCTCGTGGTCGGCGGCGGCGTGTTCTGGATCTCACCGTATAACCATTCCAGTGTCGCCGATCTGACCCGCCGGGCGGGCGGCGCTGGAGCGGCACTCAACCCGAACCAAACCATGCTTGGGCACAATCCAGCTCCGGTCGCACCTGCAGCCCGCCTGGCTCGTGCGCCCGAGCCGTCCGGAGGCGTGGCAGCGTTGCCGAGGCCAACCCCCGTCACGGCTGCGCCGCATCCGGGTGGCGACGAGATGGCGGAGTTTCTCCGCCTCGGCGGGCAGACGCCCGCAGCGCCGCACGGTTCGGAGAAGCGGGTGGACGCCCCGGCGGTCGCAAGCGCGCCCGCCGCTGACCCGCATTTGCCACCCGCCGCCTCGGATCCGCCGAAGCCGTCGAGCCCTGTCAGCGTTGCCGTGGTCGCGCCAGAACCCGTGCAACATCCGGCTGCAACTGCCGCCGCACCAAAGGATGCGGTGGCGGCGATCGCCGCGCTGCGGCCCGCGCCGATGACCGACGCACAGCAAGTGCAGGTCCTCGACCTGGTAACGCAACTCGGCACCTTGGTGCGGGATCAGCGCGCCCAGATTGCCCAACTGCGACAGGACCAGCAGAACCTGGGGGAGCGGGTCGATGGCTCGCTTAGTGACTTCACCCGGCGGATCTCGCTGTCCGAGGCGCGTGGCGCCCTTGGCGCCGCCTCCGGAGAGGCAAGGGTCCCACCGGCTGCAGCGCCACCGCCAAGCGTCGCACCGGTCGTGGCCCGAGTGCCGGTGCCAGTCGCGGCGACGACACCGGCCGACACCGGCCCGCATCGTTATCATGTGCAGGCGGCGTCTCCGGGCCTCGCGATGTTGTCGGAACTGGATGCGTCGGGGGGCGAGGCACGGCAGCTGCCGATCTCGCCCGGTGATACCGTTCCGGGTTGGGGCAAGGTCGTCAGCATCGCCCAGCGTGGTACGGCCTGGGTGGTGAAGACCGACCGCGGCGTGATCCAGTAGGGCATGGGCGATGCAAGGTTTGGTCAACTTCGCGCAGCAGGTGGCGCTCGTCCTCGCCGTCCTGCTGCCAACCTTTCTTTATCTCAGCGCGATCGGCTTGTTCCTGTTCGCGGCCTGGGGGCTGTGGCAGCAGGCGCAGCCGCATAATCCTTTCCGTGGCAAACCCTGGATTCCCTGGGTATCGCTGATCCTCAGTGGAGCCTGCGCGTCGTTCCCGGCGATCCTCAACAAGGTCAACATCAGCGGCGGTTCAACCGTCACCATGTCAGTTGTCGCCGGCCTGACCAGCTACACCGCCGTCGATACCACCAACATCCTGGGCGCCACCCCCGGCGCCACGGTGCTCAACATCGTGCAGGCGTTCCAGGGCTTCTTTCAGGTGTTCGGTGCGATGACCTGCTTTTTTGCGATGATGGCCTGGCGGGCGGCGGTCAGTGGCCGCAGCAATCGGCAGTGGGGCGGCTGCGGCGTGCAGTTCGTCTTCGGCGCGATGCTGATGAACATCTACACCGTGTCGCAGTGGCTGGTTGGCATTTTCACGGTCTAGCTGAAATTTCCTCCATCCGTTCGCTCCGGGCCCAGTCAGTCTCAGTGCAGAGGGATCGTCCCTCGGCAAGGAGAGCATTCGAAGTGAACATCAACCACAATAACTCGATCGTGCCGGCGGGGGTCCAGCCGCGTGGCATTCGTCTTCCGTCGGCCCGCATGCGCAACTTCGCCGCAGGAGTCGTGTCGGCGGGGCTGACGTCGCTGGCTCTCGTCGGCCCGGCGCTCGCCCAGGCGGCAACACCGAGCACCGCCGGCATCGGCGCCCAGATGCAGCAGATGGCGCAGGAAGGCTCGACTACGGGCGGCTTCATCGGCTCCATGGCGATGTATGGCGCGGCCCTGATCTGCATGGTTGGCGGCGCCTGGGCGCTGTGGCAGTCGCGCCAGCCGCAGAACCGTGAGGGTGGCCGTGTCGGGATGGGCCTCGCTGGCCTGGTACTGGCGGGCCTGTTCGCGACCGGCGGCACCTGGATCAACAAGGCCGCCAACACGGCCTCGGGCGGCAACTCCACCGTCACCAGCACCGCCGGCACCGTCACCTTCGGCGCGGGCGGCTAATCGATGGCTCGCCCTCAGCTTGTCCTCTCGGCGCACCCCTCGGCCTGGACCGCCGAAGCCGTGTCGGGCGAGTGGAAGGCGGGCGCCTCCGCTTCGGCCGCCTGCCAGTTCTGCGGTCAGCCGACCGCAGGCTGGCAGGTGCCGTATCATCTCAACGACGACCATGCCGACAATCGCCCCGGCAATGTCGTGATGAGCTGTCCGCTCTGCCACTTACCGCAGCATCTCAACCGGCCGCAGATCGACCGCGAGGCGGTCCTGGTCTGGCTGCCGGAGATGGCGCAGGGCGCCGTCAACGTCCTCGCCCGCCACATCCATCTGGCTTGCACCGCAGCAGGCTACCCGCCGGTCGAGGCGCAATCCGCCCGTGCGCCGGCAACGCGGGCACTGGCCGGCTACCACGCCTATCGCGCTTTGTATGAGCGCCGCACCGCTGCCGAACTCAGGCTGGGCACCACGTCCCCGCTCCAACTCGGCGCGGCCTTGCTGGAGCTGTCGGCGGCCGACTATGCGCGCCGTGCCGCGTTGCTTGGCGGCATCCGTCTGCTGCCGATCGGCCGCCTGTATGAAGACGGCCACGATATCTACCCCGAGATGCTCCGGGACTGGACGCCGCCGCGCCCCGCGACGCCGCCCAACCCGTCGTCTGCAGCGTCCTAAACAGCCAAGAGGTCATCCATGATCGGCACCCTTGCCAAGATGCTTGCTGGGCTCTCGTTGACCCTGCGTCAGCCGCTCTACAGCTTCTGCGATGTCGAGACCACGCATGGCGATGCGTTGGTCAGCAAACATAGCGACTATATCTCGTTCGTCCGCTTAGACGGTATGCGCAAGATGGCGACCCGTCAGGATGTCGCCCGCATGGCGCTGGCCCAGCGCGTCGATCTTGCCGCGTCGCTGGAGAATAAGGGTCATGCGATCCTGGGCTGGTTTGCCTCCGATCCGGAGTTGTCGGCGGTCGAGATCGACCGGCTGAACATGGATAGCTGTCGTGCTGTGGCACGTGAGTTGAACATGGACCTGACCGACATTCTCGATGAGCGGGCGCGGCTGTGGCCGAAAATCATGCGTTGGGAGGCGGCGTACTACGTGCTGTTCACCCGCCGCTCGGTGCTGACCAAGGAAGAGCGCAAGCAGATGAAGGAGGAGCAGGACGCCATGGCGCGGGAACTCCCCCGCGTCGGCGACAGCCAGCGCTTCTATCTGCGCTCCGAGATCATGGCGGCGCGGCATGCCGCTTTCGTCGCACGTGTCATTGCCTCCCTGCGCAACGCCGACGTCGCCACGGTTGAACTCGACGCCCACGCATCGCTGACCCTGGCCCGCGAGGCGCTGTATCGCGAGACGGCGGGCTCGGCTTGGCGGCCGGTGCTGCTCGGCGACCGCGCCATGCCGCGCTGTCCGGAAGACGGTGAGAAGGCACGGCCGGAGCATCTGCTGTGGCCGTCAATCCGCAGTCAGATCTTCCATGCGGACGCCGTCACCCAGGGCGGGCAGCGGGTGCAGATCGGCGATTACGAGTATGCGCCGATCGACATGGCCGTGGGGCCGGAGGATCCGCGCCCGTTCATCGAGTTGGCCGCAGCCCTGGGCAGGGACCGCATCCCCTGGCGCGGCGCCATCCTGATCGAGGGCGGCGGCAAATCATCGATGGCGATGAAAGAGGTCGGCGCCAGCTTCCTGGCCATGTTCCCGAGCAACGGCGATCTGCGCCGCGCCTTCGCCGCCTTGCGGCAGGAGCGCATCGACAACAACCACATCTCGGTCAAGTTGCGGGCCTCGTTCGCGACCTGGGCGCCGATCGAAGACAAGCGCAAGCTGCGTCGCCGCGCCTCGACGTTGAGCCAGCGCATCGAGGGCTGGGGCAACTGCCGCGCCACCAGTGTCAGCGGTGATCCCCTGGAAGGGGCGATGAGCAGCGTGCCCGGGCTGGCGCTGGCGTCGACCGGAACGGCGTCACTGGCTCTGCTGGGTGATGCGCTGTCGATGATGCCGTGGAACCGGACCGCTTCGCCCTGGGAGCATGGCTCCGTGGTGTTTCGCCGGCCGGATGGGGCGATCTGGCCGTATGACCCGGCTGGCGGCTCCATGCGTCCGCAGGTGCTCGATATCTTCGTGGCACCTCCACGCTCGGGCAAATCAGTGCTGGCCAACTCGATTAACCTCGGGCTCTGCCTCAGCACCGCCGTCATGGGCTCCAAGGGCGCCAAGCTGCCGCTGATCGGCAAGGTCGATATCGGCCCGTCCGTGCAAGGCTTCATCCGTCTGCTGCAGGAGGCGCTCGGTCCGGAGCGCCGGCACGAGGCGATCTTCGTCACCATGCAGTTCGGCCGCGGCTACGAGGTCAACATCTTCGATCTGCAGGTCGGCTGTGAGTATCCGCTGCCGCTGGAGAAAGCCTTCCTGCAGAACTTCATGGCGCTGGCAACCTTGCCGCCGGAGACCACCACCCCGTTCGAGGGCATCAACCAGATGATTGGCTTGGTGCTCGATGAAGCCTACCGGCTGTGCACCGATGTGCCGGGCGGCTCACCCAAGCGCTACCGCGTCGGCGTCGAACCCGACGTCGATGCCATGCTGCAGAACCGCAACGTCGATCTCGAGCATGAAGAACCATGGTGGCGTGATGTGGTCAACGCCCTGATCGGCCTGGGCGAGTATCGTCTGGCCGAGGTGGCGCAGCGCTACGCAGTGCCGACGATGCAGGACCTGATTAGCGCCGCGCGCACCGACCAGGTACGCGATATGTTCAACAAGCTCAAGATCGACGCGACGCATGAGGATTCATGCTCGCTATTCGAGCGCTACATCTACGACATCATCCGCAAGTATCCGACGCTGAACAGCCCGACCAAGCTGGACTTCGGCCCGGCGCGGGTGATCGGTCTTGATCTGGCGGCTGTGGCGCCAACCGGCTCGGCCTCGGCCAACCGGCAGACCGAGATGATGTACATGCTGGCCCGGCATCTGCTGGCGCGCAATTTCTTCCTGCATCCGGACTACGCGCAATACGTGCCAGTCGCCGTGCGCGACTACCACCTGGCGCGCTTTCAGGACGTTATGGAAAGCGTCAAGCGCCTCGACTACGACGAGTGGCACCGCACCGAACGCAGCCCACAGGTGCGTGCCCAGGCTGAACTCGATGTGCGGGAAGGTCCCAAGCACAACATCCAGTTGGGCTTTGCCTCGCAGCGCCTGCAGGACATGGGCGACGGGATCACCTCGCAGGCGACCGGCCGCTTCATTCTCAAGGCTGGTGATGAGAAGGAAGCGGACGAGATCATCAACCGCTTCAACCTGACCGAGGCCAGCGCTGGGATTGTTCGATATGGTCTGAATGGTCCGGGTCCTGAAGGCGCGCCCTTCCTCGCCATCCTCACAGCGGGTGGGGAGAAATACGAGCAGATGCTGGTCAATTCGCTTGGGCCGATCGAGTTGTGGGCGCTGAGCACAACCCCGGGCGACACCGGCTTGCGCAACCGACTGTATGATCGGGTGGGCTTCAGCGAGGGGCTTCGACGGCTTTCCAAGGTGTTTCCGTACGGCTCGGCACTCAAGGAGATCGATCGGCGCAAGAAGGACCGGCTGATCCGTGGCGAACTCGACACCAAGGCTGAGCTTGGGGTTATCGACGAACTGGCTGGCGAGCTGCTCAACGGTCATGGCATCGGCATGAAGCTGCGCGACCCGGATGTCGAAGGACCGGAGCCGATACTGTTGGCTGCTGAGTAGCAGCCAATCTCCGCAAGTACCGAAAACGCGCTTGTAAAAAACTATGCCCCGTTCGCTCCACCACCACCGATCATCCATGGACCAACATGGAGGGCGTGATGAAAGTCGATAGGGCTAAGGTCTTCGAGACCACGTCACCATCATCGGGTATATCGACAGTCGGGGCATTGCTGGCGCTGGGGCTGCTTGCGGGCTGTGCGTCGACCGTCGTTCCGACTGACGTGTCGATGACCGGAATGCCAAACGCCGAACTAGCTTTGCGTCGTACCCTCGACCAGGTGAACGGCGACATGACGCAGATCGGCGGCATGCGGCCGTCCGGCTATGCCGAGGCAGCGGCCAACGCGCCGGTGCTTCCGGGCGAATTGCAGAAGCCGGTGCAGTTCGTCTGGACCGGTTCGCTCGACGCCGGCGTGCGAAAGCTCGCCACCAGCATCGGCTACACGGTTGTGGTCTCGGCACCGGACGATGCCCAGGCGATCAGCGTGGCGATTAATATCGACGGCCAGGTGATCAGTGCCTTCCGCGCACTCGGCGACCAGGCAGGCACGACCGCGACCGTGCAGGTCGATCCGCAGCACCGTCAGGTTCAGGTGATCCACCATGTTTAAGCTCCGGGCGCTGCTGTGCGCGGCCACGGTGTTGTCGTCGCTGACGATCAGCCAAGCCGGGCGGGCGGAGGGCGGGATCTACCCGAATGCAGTCCCCCCACTGCCGTCCGCCCTCCAGGTCGATCAGGCGACGCAGACTCTTGGCAATTCGACGAACCAGCCTGTGACCGGGGCCGCCGAGGCTCCGGCGATCGTTGGGGGACAGGCGCCGCCCTCGCTTGAGGCGCTGCAGGCGACCCGCCCCGGTGATCAGCATGGCGACGGTCTCAAGCCCGGCCGGGCTGAGGAGCTACGCCAATCGGCGATGGTGTATGGCGCGCAAGGCGGCTTGGCCGGTCGTGCCTTCGCGTTGAACGAGATGCTGCGCCGCTATGAGCCGGTGCTGGATACGACGTTCGACTTCCGCTCCCTGGTGTTGCCCGTTGGAAGCGGCCAGACGCTGATGCGGCCGCCGATCATCACCCAGGCGCAGCTGGCCTTTGCTTTGGGCGAGGGTGGTCAGGTCGCCCGCGAGACCGCCTGCATCTACGAGATCACCCGGGAAGCGCAGCTGACTTCAGCGCCGCCGAACTGGCGGGAGTATCTGGTCCGCAGCTGGGCCGCGCCGCAGCGGCCGGCCGACGCTGCGTTGCCGCGCACGGATGACGAAGTGGCCTACTGGAACAAATGGGTCGCGGAAGGCTGGGGCCACGGCGAGAAGCAGGCCGTGGATATTTTCCTGTCCGATCTGAGCCGGCTGCAGCGCGACATTACCGGCATGGCACGATACCGGGTGCTGTTGCGCTCGGGCCTGGTCGAGCAGCCACGTGTCGTGTTCCAGACCCGGGCGACGCAGGGCGGCCGTGACACGCTGCACGTCGGCGACAAGGTGGTGCGGATCACCGATCAGCCAGGATTGCAGGGTAGGCGGGCCGGCGCCGGGTATGGCTGCCAATGAGCCCGCTCAGCGCGCTGGGCGCATCCGACACCTACAAGGGGATGGTCATCGTCAGCGGAGCTGTTGGTGTCATGCGCTCGTATCGGCTCGATGTCGGTCTGCCCGACCTGGCTTGTTCCTGGGTCACCTTCGATCCGGCGGTCATCGAATTTCCATCGCTGCAGACGTCATCGCTCGGAAGGCGTAATCCATGAACGCCGTTACTCCGATCGAACTATCGTCCGCTCCGGCTGAATTCTGGCCGGATGAAGGCACGGTTTGGGTCAGCGATCCGCGCAAGGCCGCGCCCGGCCTGGATTCCTTGCTATCCTGGGCCTACGACCTGGGCGCCTCGCGCATCGGCTTCACGACCGGGCATCCGGTCTGGTTGCGCATCCATGGCCGCAACCGCCGCGCCACCCAGCACTCGCTGGACGAGGCGGAGATCGCGCAGATCGCCAACCATCTCTACGGCGCCGATGGCACGGCGCGCCTTCAGGGCGGGCAGGATTTCGACGTCTCGTATGAGATCGCGCGCACGCGGACCAAGCGGTTGCGTTTTCGTCTTAACGCCACGCCGATCCGCACCAGCCGGCGCGACGGCGCCAATGTGGTGCTACGGCCAATCCCTGACATGCCGCCAACCCTGGCGGCGCAACTGGTCGAGCCCGGGATCATGGCCGCGTTCCGGCCGCGAGAAGGGATGGTCATTGTCAGTGGTGCTACAGGCTCAGGCAAATCGACGCTGATCGCCGGCTTCACCATGGCCAAGCTGGAGGATCCAGCAGGCCACTACAATATTGCCGAGGGCGCAGCCCCGATCGAGTTTTTGCTCGACCGGGTGAAAAGTCCGTCGAGCACCATCAACCAGACCGAGATCCCCCGCGATCTGCCGACCTTTGAGGCGTTCATCCGTGGCTGCATGCGCCGCGAGCCGACTGACATCATCGTCGGCGAATGTCGGGATGGCGCGACAATGAGCGCGGCGGTGCAGGCTGCGATATCCGGGCATGTGCTACTCTCAACAATTCATGCACCTGATGTAGCGTTGACGATGCAGCGCATCGCTAGCCTCTGTCCGGCGGATGAACGCGACAACCTCGTCAGCGCCGTCGCGCAATCGCTGCGCCTGGTGATCAATCAGCGGCTGGCCATCTCGACCGACGGCCGCCGCACGGCGTTGCGCGAGTATCTCGTCTTCGATGCGAAACTACGCACCAAGTTCCTGCAGACCAACCCCTCCGACTGGCCGAGCCTGACCCGTAAGGCAGTCGATGAGCAGGGGCAATCCTACCCCGTGGCGATCCGTCGCGCGGTGGAAGAGGGGCGGATAACGCCACAGACAGCGGCGGTCGAACTCAAGGAGATTGGCTGATGTGGCGTTACACGGCTTTGCCGGTCAAGGTCGCGGTACTCGATGCACGAGCCTGCATTCCGGTGTTGGTGTTCGTGCTCTACTGGAGCTGGACGACGGCCTATATCGCCATCGCCGGGGTGGTGTTCTTCACGGTGATCTCGTGGTTCGGGCTGACCGTCCCGGCCGTGGTGCGGGTCATCCGGCGCGGGCTCGTCGGCAGCATCCGCCCGGCGGTCCCGGCCTGGAAACGGCGGCGGCTCGCATGAGCAACGGCGTCGACCTCGGCCTGGTCAGCCCCACCCTGCAGCGCCTACTGGAGCAAGGCGAGCGGGCTATCCTCTATGATTGCAAGGCTTCGCATCGGACCTTGATCTATGCGGCCGACAGCGCCGCTGCGCCGACTGGATTGTTGCCGGCCTTCCTGAGTGCCGCCGATGCCATCTGGCGGGAGGCGACCGGGAAGAGCCTGGGGATCGAGATCGCCACCCACCCGAATACGGTGCTTGGCTACACCGTGGTCTGCATACACGGCGGCACCTTCGCGACCGTCATGCTGGCGGTGATCGAGGCGATCGAGCAGATCGCACAACCGAAGACGCTGCTGGTCAACGATCTGAGTGGCGTCTGGCATGGGGCGGAAGATCGCATCGCCCGTTCTGCGCGCGCTCCGGTGCCCGTATGAAGGTTTGGGCGGGGCTGGCACTCGCCATCGCGTTGTCGCCAATCGCCGGGCATGCGGCAGAGCCAACGCTGCCCCCGGTCGTCCGCTGCATCGAGTCCGCCGCGGCGGTACACCGCGTTCCGCCTGCCGTGGTGGTGATCCTGCTATCCGTCGAAGGCGGCACGCTCGGCCATGTCAGCCAGAATACGAACGGTACAGTGGATATCGGCCCGATGCAGGTCAACACGATCTGGGTATCTATCGTGGCCAAACATTGGGGCGCCACCTCAGCTGAAACCTACGCGGCTTTGCGCGATAATTTCTGCGCCAACGTCGAAGCTGGAACCTGGATCCTGCGCCAAGCCATGGATCAGGCGCATGGCGACTTTTGGGAAGGGGTCGGCCTCTACCACTCCCACGACCCCGGCTACAAAGCCGACTACCTGCGCAAGGTGCTGCGGCAAGCGCTGCGCTTGCAAACCCAGGCACAACGCCAGGCCGCGCTGACACCCACCAATCGAACAGGAAGTTAACGACATGCCCGGCGGTCAAGGCAATCGGTCTGCATGGCCCTCCAACGATGACTTCACCTTTCTTAGCCTCGCGGTGGTGGTAATCGGTCTCGGCTTCTTCGGTTGGCTTGGTTGGACGAACTACCATACCGAAGTCTCGGGCGTGGTGGCCCACGTCGCGCGCTGGCAGATTCGCCTTGTCAGCATATTCACGCCGGCCCTGAATGGATTGGACCAGACTGTCGGGAACGCCAACCTCGATGCCGTGACGGTCCCCGAAATCCTCGGCGTGCTGAACCAGATCGGCCTCTACCTGCGGATCCCCGTCATCGTCTTCATCCTGGTCCTTGCCGGGCTTTGCTTCACCCGGGCGGCCCCGTCCAAGTTCACCCGCGCCCTCGATCTCAACGGCTTGATCGAGGAGCTAACCCCGACCTTCGGTTCGATCGCCGCCTTCGCCAAGCGCAATTTGCGGTTGGTGCCACTGCAGCCTGCTGCGCTGCGGCCAAGCGATCCGGCCCTGCATGCCGCGGAGTGGGTGCAGCGTTTCGCCCGCTCGACTGGAAAGCGCGGATCATCGGATGCCATTGCGCTCGACGAAGTGCGCGCCACGCAGGCTTTTACCGACCAGCTCGGACCGATGTGGCGCGGCGTCGAACAGGCGCCGGGCCATGTGCGGGTTCTTTATGCGGCGTTTGCCTTGCACCTCGAGCAGCGTCGGGAAGAGGCTCGCGATCTGCTGACGGCATTCTCGATCGCATTGCCACCCGGCGATCAGGCGGACACGACCGGACCGGCCCAATCCTATGCGGTGCCGCCCGAAGTGATCGGCGACGCCAATAAGGCTTTGCAGGCCAAGGAAATGCTGGTGCAGGCAGGGCGGATTGCCGCTGGACACGCCTACACCGCTCCGGTGCTCATGAGCCTGCTGACCGCGGCACGTCGGCGGTCCGGCGTTCTGGCGCCGGCTCAGTTCGCCTGCCTGAAGCTGGTCGATCGCAACCTCTGGTATGCGCTGCACTCCCTCGGCTTCGAGGGCGATGGCCCCGGCCAAACGACGCATCCGAACCCCAGGGTCGAGGCGGCGGGAGCGCGCGATCATTGGGCGGCGGAACGTACCGCCTGCCGTCCGCTGGTGATTCCATCGGTCGGCCGGGCGGTCAGCGCCGTTCGCGCCGCGATCGGCCAGGATGAGGTCAGCAGCAACCTCCCGGAGGCCGTATGACCCAGACACCGCTTCGCCTCGTGTTCGATGAAGCTCATTCCGCCCAGCCCCGGGCGATCGATATACCGTCCAGCACCACCACGCTGCACATCCACCTGCATCTCGGCAGCGAGGTGTCGCATCAAGGTCCCGTGCCGGTCGCAGATCGGCAACCAAGCCAAGCAAGCGGGCGATCGGGGAGGAGGCTTACGAGACCCCTCCTTCTCGGCCTGGCCGGCGTGGCGATCGTGATCGGTGCCTACGACTTTGGCGCCCGGACCGGCGAGGGACATGCCCGGGACATGTTGGCGAGGATCCAAGCTGGACCAAGCAGGCTGGCCTCGGAAGCGGCGCAATCGCCGCAAGCCCGTATGGCAGCGCCAGTCTCGAACGAGCTTCCCCCCAGCATTCGCCAGCAACTCGCCCAACCGCCGACGGTCATCGCGCCGCCTGGCATGGCTAATCCAGCCGGATCACCAGACCCGTTTGGCTTGCAGCATTGATTAAGAGAACACGAGAAAAGCATGAAAATAACCAGACCGTTCAGGATCAAGTCCGCCCTTACGGCCGCTAGCCTCGCCGTGGTGGTGACACTGGCCTCGCATCCGGCGCCGGCCCGTGCCGAGGCTCGTGATGTTCCGAAACCTGTTTCGCCATTTACGTCGAGAGTTGCCGAACCAAGTGACGTTCGCACCTCAATCACCGCGGTACGAGCGGCCTGCAGCGCCTGGCCAAGAGTAGTCAATGCCCCGCTAGCCGTCCCCCAAACGGGCGGCCCGGACATGGCTGCCATAAGCGATGGTAATCTCTGCGACTTCATCGACAATCCCGAAAGCGTTACATGGTCGGTGGGTATGTTTGCCGCCATTCTGACAACGATTGGGTTTGTTGTTGCAGCTGCGGTAATCGGTTTGCTGCGTATGATCCTTATTGCAGCGTGGTCTTGGCGGCCGCGCCGCAACATCGTCCCGTGGGCCTGATATGATCCGCCGTGAAATCACAGGCCCGCAGGCGCAATACGAGCGCGCCGGCGGCGAAGCCTTCCGAGACGTCAGGCCAACCACGGTCCGGCTCTCCGATGCACTGCGTAGCTCGGCGTCGGGACTCGTTCTGTGCGGAATGGCTGGCGCGACCTGGTTCTATCCGGCAGCACTGAACCTGACTCTGCCGATTTCTACACTGTATTCGGCCTGGGTGCTGACCCGGCGCGTCATGCTGCCGCTGCGCCTGCCGCGCAGCGCGAAAAGACGAGACTATAATTATCCCGACCCGGCGACGCGGAAGCCGCAAATGGCGGACGGCCGCTTCTTTGTCGGCACGGATGCCGTCACCGGGCAGGAACTATGGCTGACCAATGCCGACATGCGACAGCATGCCGCTATTCCCGGCACCACGGGTGCTGGTAAGACCACCTCGATACTCAGCATGCTGGCAAACGCCCTGGCCCAAGGCAGCGGCTTCGTGTTGGTCGACGGCAAGGCGGACAACACGCTCTATGGGCAAGTCCTGGCCTTGGCCCGGCGCTTCGGCCGCGAGGACGACGTGCTGGCCCTGAACTTCCTGGTCGCCTCCGGGATCAAGGAATCGAACACCTTTAATCCATTCGCAACCGGCAATGCCGATGCTATCCGCGAGATGCTGGCAAGCCAGCTCGGTGAACAGCGTCCCGATGACTCGAACGGTCTGTTCCGTGGCCGCGCCGTTGGCCTGATCGGCACCCTGGCGCCGGTTCTCGTCTGGATGCGCGACAACAAGGGCGTTACAATCAACATCGAGAAGATCCGCTTCTCGCTGGAGATGCCCTGGATCTACACGCTGGCCAAAAACCGGATTTTCCTGGTACGCGATCCGAGGACCGGCACGGTGAGCGAGATCCCTGTGCCGGACATGCCGATCGACATCGTGTATCCGTTGCTGGCCTATCTGGGTGACTTGCCAGGTTACGACATCAGCGTTCCCTACAATGAGCAACGCAGCGACAAGCCGTCCGAGCAGCATGGCTACGCGGTTCTATACTTCCTCAGCACCTTTGCGCAGATGTCGATCAGCCTCGGCCACATCTTCAAGGTTGAGAGTGGCGATGTGGAGATGCGCGACGTCGTGCTCAATCGTCGCATCCTCGTGGTCAACCTGCCGGCTCTGGAGAACTCGGACGATACCCTGGCAGCCTTGGGCAAGATTGTCGTGGCCGGATTGCGCGGGATGCTGGCGCAGTTGCTGGGCGCCCGGCTGGAAGGCAAGGCGGATGAGATATTCGCCCTGAAGCCGACCGCCGGCGATAGTCCGTTCTACATCGTGTTCGACGAGGTGGCGTATTACGCCACGAGCGGCATGGATCGCATGCTGGCGATGGGACGGGGCTTGAACGTGGTGTTCTGGCTCGCCTTTCAGGAGGTGTCCGGCATTTGGGCGCGGTTGGGCGAGAAGACGCAAAGCCTGCTCGGCAATGCCAACCTGACCATCGCCATGCGCCAGCAGGACGCGGAGCGTACCCGCGACTGGCTGCAGAAGACGGCTGGCGAGGTCTCCGTCACCCAGGCGACCAGCTACCAGGGCGGCAGCGTCGGGCAATATCGTGAGGCCCAGCACGCCGAGGTTAAGCAGGTCTCCCGCATCGACTGGCGTGACCTGCAGAGCCTGCTCGAGGGCGAGGCGATCGTCATGTTCGGCGGCCGGCGCATCTACGCCAAGGTGTTCTACGCCAAATTGGACACGTCGGGACCGACCCGGCTCAACCGCCCCATCATGCTGGCGGCACCAAAGCCCGACGACATCAGCGCCGACGTCGGCACCACACGGACGATCATCGACACCTTAACGTCTGGCTCGACCGCAGTGACAGACGGGGTGGAGGAAACGCCGATACTAGCTGCGATGCTGGATGCCCTTGCGCTGGGAATGAATGCGCGCCGTCCGATGTCGCAATGCGCCGGTGCCGCGATCCTCGCCGCGGCCGAGGCGCACATCACCCTGCTTCGGTCGGGCCACGCCAACCCCGAGGGCGGTGCAGCGGCCGAGCCGCCTGTGACCGACCTGTTGCCAATGCTCGAGGCGGCCGGGAGCACGCCCCGTCGCGAAGCCGTCGATCCAGGCATGCCCGCCAATCCGATCAGCGCCGACGCCATGCGAATCTTGATGGCGATCGAGCTGCACGCGTCCGGCAGTCCCCAGCACGCCCGTCGGGCAGCCTTGGCGGCTCTGGCCGAGCGGGATCGGGCCAGGGATGGCCATGCGGCTCCTGTCCGGCCGAAGGCCATGGCGCCGCACGAGTTGGTGGCGCTGATCGATCAATTCACCGACCGCCTGGCGGCTTGACGCCCTGCTGCCTGGATCACTGCAGATGAGCATGGAAGATCGCGACTGGTATCGGGAAGACTTCCAGCAGCGCCGCGCTCAGGCTGAGAGTCAGGCCAGGCCCGGTTGGAATAAGGCCGAAGGACGGGCTAACGGGGAGCGGGAGCCGATTCCGCTCAATCTGACACCGCTGCCAATGGCCCTGCCGCTCAAGCCGCTCGGCTTGGTTTTGGTGTTCGGGGTTTTGGCGTTGACCGTCATACGAAGCGAGCACGGCCAGATAGCATGGCCGACGGTTCATCGGGCGTCGAGGCCGCCACCCCAAGAGGAGGGCATCGTGCCCGTCGCCTTTCCGGAGAACGGCTCGACAACTCTGACCACCCCCCGTTTAGCGGCTGCGTCAGCGCCACTCACGCTGCAGACTTCAGCTGTGGATGCAGATGTCCGGTACGTTGCGACGGCGCGAGATTGGATCACGAACCGCCTCATTGCGACAATCTACCTCGAAGCAAACTCGGTCACGACCGTACCGCTTCCCGCAGGTGATTACCGGTTGATCGTCGCGTCCGGTCACGTTTGGGCCGGTGACGCGGTGCTCTTCGGGCAAACGACACAGGTGATGAGCGCCACTAAGCCGGTCAGGCTGGTCAGTTACTTGGATCATTCGGTGGGGCAGGTGATCTACCTGATGGCGACTGCGAACCCAAACTATCCAACGGAACCAGTCAGTAGCCGGGGATTTTTTGCGCGTTAATGTCGCGGGCCTGTACAATCCCGCATCGCATAAGGGTGGCGCAACTGATGGACTTGGATGGCAAAGTGGCTGTGGATAATTTACCTGAGACGCAGCGCCGTGGTGCCAGCGAGGGCAAAGGTTGGTCGACACCGGAAGAGCAACGGCTGCACGAGGCGTTTACCGGGTTGGAGGATCTGGTCGATCTTTCGGTTCGGCATGCTCGGACCCGGGGTGCCATTCGGTCGCGCCTGATCCTGCTGGGACTGCTTGATGCAGAGGGACAGGTCGTCCTGCCCAAACCGCCCTTCAGGCCCTCCAAGGCCAGCTTGACCAGGGCTGTAATACACGCCGAACGATCGAGCGCGGCTTCCCAGCCGATCACTCCGGCCACGCAGTTACTGCAGCTTTTCATGCAGCTCCCGCCTGAGCGGCAGGAAGTTGCCTTACAGGTTGTCCGTGGACTTGTAGCACTCGGTTAGTGGAAGAAACCTGTGTTTGATACCTGTCCGGTAGGGCGGATAATGGTGGAAAGCAGACTCTCGGCAGCGGCGCCGACAGCGTGCCCAGACGAACTATGTCGGCGGCAACTCGAGGCCGTTCGGCAGCGAGATCCAGATGACAGTCTGAGCTTCTGGGGAATGGCGTGACAGATGGCCCTTGCCGTGTGTGTCCTCCACTAACACGAAGGTGCCCGCCGGAACGTGGCGTACTTCTCCGTCGCTCGTCTCGTATTCAACCGAACCATCCAGTCTGATCGTAAAATTCGGGTCTGGAACCGTATGCCAAGAGACCTCACGCATGCCCGCCGGGATGTGGGTGAGACGGACGCGGGACGCCGGGTAGCTGGTCGTAACGTCAAACGGCACGGCATCGGGGTGCACCGACATCTTCGTCGTTGGCAGTTCAATTTCGTCGAAATGAGACTCGCCATCCGAGGTGGCATAGATGCGCAGACACTTCATTGAGTTTGAGTCCTTCTGGCCCGCATGCCTACCATGGAAGAAGTCGGGTAACACCACGGGTCTGGTGCGAGTGTCGTGTGTGTCGAAAGCGGTGAAGCCGGCGCACCGAGCGTCAGACAGTAGTCACTAATTCGCGGTCTCACGTCCCAGGCGAGGGCGATTGGCGGGCGACAGCTTTCTCGATTTCACGACGTGCGAGCTCTGTATCAACGCGTATACCCCGCAGATGCATCTCCCGGTCAGACATGGGCCCGGTCAAGCTGTTCTCTGAAGCGACGATCGCGCGATCCAAAGAAGCGATGAGGCTTGGGATGCTGCTCCGCACGGCTTCGGCCTGCAGCCTATCCCGCACCTCACGGCCAAGGTTGCGGCCTTCGAGATCCATAGTTTCCAGCTTGTGGCCGCTCTGCATGAAGGCGCGGACGGCCAGGTCGCGATCCTCACGCACGCCCTCGAGGAGGTCCATGCCAAGTGCCTTGTAGGGTTTGGCGGCCATATCTTCGGCAACCTTGGACCACATATCCTCGGCTTTGACCGGGGCCAGATCGCCAAGAGCCCGTTTACTGCGGACCGCATCAAACGTGGCTTCATCCGAAATCATGGTCCACGTCGTGCCACGGGCGCGGCTTTCCGCCACGTAAGCGGTAAAGCCGGTCATGCCAGCCGTGCCCCGCGGCAGAGCGTTGATGTGCTCATCGGAGGTGATGCCCTGCGCTGCGTCGACAGTCATGGCGTGCCCGAACCCGACCAGCAGCCTTCCGGTCTTCTTGTCTTCCAGCCGGTGCCATTCCACCTCGCCGGTGCGCCCATCCTTGTCACGGAGGATCAGGCCTTTGGCCATCTGGCCGACCACTTCCACGATGTCGCCGTTGTTGCCGATCGAGCCGCCCTTGCCGTCGATCTTGGCCCAGGTGCGCCGGAACAGGCGCAGCTTGTCCCCCGTGGCGATCGGCAACTGATACTGGTCGCCACGCTGGTCCACGGCGTCATGAACCCGCTCGTCGTCGCGCAGCTCTCCGCGGACTTTCATGCGGTCGCGAATGGCCCGGCTCAAGTCAGCCGTGTCGGCGTTGGTCAGAGCGGACACGGTAATGCCACGCTTGGCCCCGGCCAGCTTGAGGGCGTCGCGGCGCTCCATGTAGAAGTCCGCAATTCGGCCGATCACCTGATCCTGGTCACCGCCAACGAAACGGGCGGTGCCGTCCTGCCGTTTCAGGGCGAGGGCCTTCTGCACCTCCTGCAGGTGGTGGTTCTGGCGATCGACCGCCTCTGCGTCAGCGTTGGCGTTGGCGACCCGTGGACCGTTGATCTTCCGGCCGCGCTGCCTGCTAGGAAGGTTGGCCACTGAATCCGGATCGGGCTCGGTGCCGCGAAACAAGCCGGCGATGGTGCGGAGGTGGCGGGTCTCCGCCGCATTGCGCCCGGTCTGCCGCACGGTGCTGAGCAATTCCGCCATCGCCTCCTTGGGTAGCACCCGGCGCATGATCTCGATGGCGTCCCCAGCCTCGACCGACTGCGCCTGTTCGCGGTCGCCCAGGGCCTTGATGGTGAGGCCGGTCTGCCGCTGCAGCTGCAGCAAGGACAGCATCGCCCGGGGGGCCACCTGGCTGATCTCGTCGATGACCAGGACGGTGTTGCGACTGGCCTGGAACTCTCCGCTTTCGATGGCGCGCAGCAGCGGCTCCATGGCGAGGGTTCGATCGACGCCGGCGTCCTTCAGCGCGTCGGCTTGCTTCCAGCCGGTGGCAAGCCCGATCACCTCCCGGCCGCCCGCATCCATGCGGGTGTCCGCCTTCCAGGCGGCGACCAGGGGCTTCAGCAAGGTGGTTTTGCCGGCGCCTGCCACGCCGGTCAGCAGGGACAATGCCCCGCCTTGGCCAAGGGCGTAGATCGCCGCCTGCTGAGCGGCCCCGTGGTCGGGTTCGGAGGTAAAGTCGAGGCCGGAGGCAGCGATCGCGGCGCGGATGGCGGCGTGGGGCAAGGCACCAGACTTGTCCATTGCCGCCCGGCTGGCTTCAGCGGACAAGCTCTGCTCGAT
The DNA here is from genome assembly GCF_013201075.1 of Lichenicola cladoniae. Taxonomy (NCBI): domain Bacteria; kingdom Pseudomonadati; phylum Pseudomonadota; class Alphaproteobacteria; order Acetobacterales; family Acetobacteraceae; genus Lichenicola; species Lichenicola cladoniae. The sequence continues at coordinate 320,135 of NZ_CP053709.1, forward strand.
CCGAAGCTGGGCGGTGTTGGTCACGCGCACCTTGTCGGCGGACATGCCGACGACAAGAGCGACGTGCTCGCCCTTCAGCTTTAGCCCACGCTCCTCGATCAAGGCCACGACGCGATCGATGTCATAAACGCCGCCGCCAATGCCGGCGCCGATCAAGCCACGCGCTGCATAGGTTCGCAGCTTGTCGTGGTCGATCACGGCCGCCGTATGAAATTCCTGGGCAAGATGCCGGGCGGCGAACCGGTAGGCTTGGTCCAACCGATCGGTATCCGAGAGAGCCTCATGCCGGGTCTCGCCCAAGACCGTTTTGTGATTCCAGCCAATGGCGGCGGCCTGCTCGCGCCAGATTTCATGGTCGTTCTTATCGCCATGCTTTTTCAGGCGTGCGGCAAGTCCAGCCGTGGACAGGATCTTGAACTTGCCCTCGGCCGACATCTGATCCCAATCGAGACCCTGTGTTGCGGCATAGGCTTTGGCGGAGCCCAGCACCTGCCGCCTGCCCTTGCTGAAGGTGTCCACGGCAAGCTCAGGAATCGCTTCCAGCACAACTGCCTGCTGGTTTTTGTCGTAACCAATGCGCGCTCCGAGCAACCGCAACTCGTCCGCCAACCGTGCCTGGAAGAAGGCACCGAATTCGTGAACACGGTTCGAACTTAGTGCTTTTGTATCGAGTGATCCAACACGGCCCTCAGCAGTCACAACGGCATTAAAAAGGGCATGATGGATGTGGTCGTGGGGGTCACCCCCAACGGGCGAGTGCCCAATGTAAGTCGCACCGAGCGGGCCGTCCTGAACAGGGAGAGTAGGCCGGGCCGTGTGATGGCGAAAGCTGACCCATGCCACAGCTCCAGGCTCTGCTCCTTCCTCGCCGCCTTTGCCTTTGCGGGCCCAGCCCAGCTCACGCGCGACGTAGCGCATGGTAGCGTCGCTGGCGCGGTCGACGGCGTGCCGGATCATCGCGCTTTCCGCCGCCGTCTCAGCAAATTCGGCGGCTAGAGTGACCGACTTATGTGGCGCCAACGTCAGATCAAAAGCACTGATCTTCCGCTTATGTTCAGACCACGCCCGCCCTGTGTCGCCCCGTTTAGCCTCGAACAGACGATCGAGTTCCTCGTCCTTCGGTATGAGGTGAGGGTTGATACCAAGGGCCTTGGCAACTTCGGGCGCCATGTCAGATCGCCAAGCAGCCCGGCTATCCCGCCCAGTGTAATACGAGGTCAGGCGTCCGCCGCTGTCGGCTTCCTGGCCAAGGTCGGTACTGAAGTCATGGGTGGGCTGCGGCGAATTCTCGGTGAAGTAGGCGCGGATCAGCTTGCCGGCAGAGTCAGCGGCAAGCTTGCGGAAGGTCATCATGACGCGGTGCGTCCGCCCGGAGTGTGACCGTTTGAGCCATTCCCGTTCGCGCCGGGTGCCTCCTTCATGGCGCGAACGACGTCGTCCGGCAGGCTCATTGCCATGCTCTCGGTTCGGCGGTCGATACGACGAAGGAGGGCCGCATTATCTCCAACCCGCGTCACCAACTCGGCCAGCAGCTCCTGCATGGTGGGGCCTTCGCTGACCGCCGGGGTGAGCTTCTCGATGATAACACCCAGCCGCTCGGCGATCAGCCGCAGCACCTGGGCCTGGGTGTTGAGGGTCTCGATGATCTCCGTCTGGCCGGCTTGCAGGTCGGTTTGACCGGCCGCCAGTTGGGCCAATATCTCGCTGGAAGTCGTCGCCATGATGCTCTCCGTTCATCGGTCGAGCATTGCAGGGGCCGGAGCGAACCGAGCCGGTCTTTGTTTGCGACCCTCGAAAAGAGGGTGCGCGTCGCACGGCAGGTGCATTGGTGTATGGAAACCTCTTTTTGGTCGTGCAGTCCTCGTGCTTTGGTCGTGCAGTCCTCGTGCTTTGGTCGTGCTTTGGTCGTGCAGTCCTCGTGCAGTGGTCGTGCTAACGGCTCCGCCGAAAAAGTGCGCTTTAGCGAAAAAACCGGGTGTCCGTTCGCTCCGCCCTCGGCGACCCTTGCGGGCATGAGAACGAGCAAACGCGAGCTGAGAGCTATGCAACAGGAGGTCCAGCAAGGGCCTTACCGTTCGACTCTGTTCTGTTGGATGGTCGAGCATCACGCGGAGCTACTTGCACAAGGTAATGGCGGCCGGATGCCTTGGCTCAAGCTCTGCGAGCGCTTTGTAAAGCGGGGCCTGACGGACGGTGTGGGAAAGGTTCCTACGCCACTCCGCGCGAGCCGAACCTGGCGCGAGGCCTGTATCGAAGTGCAGGCGCGCTCGGACCGCAAAGCTGCGGCCACGGCTGCTCGCGAATCATCCTCTCACCGTCGACGCCCGCCGGATTGGCAGCCGCCACTGGCTCAACTGTCACATGGGGAGACGGCTCGCCGGGCGACACAGCCACCACCACGATCACGACCAAAAGCGACAGCAGCGCCTACGGCTGAAACGCAACAAGGCTCCGCACACGTGGAAGCTCAACTGGCGGCGCTTGACCGGCAGTTTGCCTACATCGACCGCCACATCGTTCAACAACCAGACGAGGAATAGAAGATGTCGAAAACTGCGAAGACCACGCCTTCGGCAGCCGAACACCGGCCGGTCCTGTTCATCACGGTCGGGCGTCAGAGGGTTGGTAAAACAACCTTTATGAATGTGCTGATCCAGGCGCTGCGTCAGCAGGGTGCCAACATTACGATCTGGAACGCCGATCAGTTGAACACCACCCACAATCTGGCGGTGTTCCATGCCGACGCGCTACAGCCGAGATCCTCAGATTTTGAAGACGGTAAGGCGTGGCTGGAGGAGCAAATCGAGGATCAGATGGAGGGACAGTATGATGTCATGCTCGATGTTGGTGGAGGTGAGACGCCACTAAGCCGTCTCGTTCGCGAGGTCCCAATCGTGAAGAGTGCGGCGCGCCAAGGCATTCGGGTGGTTCTGGCGCATGTCATCGGGCCAGACCAAGCCGACGTGGACTATCTCAAGCACTACATGAAGAACGACTTGTTTGCACCTGAAGCGACGCTGATCGTGTTGAACGGCGGACTTGTCCTGTCAGGCCGCTCGATTGCCGGGGCATTCGCGGAAGTGAGAGAACACACGGTCATCAAGGAAGCGATTGCTCGGAGAGCCCGATTGGCCGTCATGCCGGCATTGAGCTGCATGGCCAAAGTGACCGATCGTGGACTGACGTTCGACGAAGCGGCTGAAGGCGTATCAAAAGGAAAGCTCGGCAGGATGTCCTTCCTTGACCAGGAGCGTGTGGCAATCTGGTGGGAGCGAGCCATTCCTGAGTTCATTTCCACGATCCCTGCCGAGTGGCTACCAGCGACAGCGACGAGCCTCAACAGCGAAGAGGCACCGCTGGATGGCATGGAGACGGTCCGTGCCGGATAGTGCTGTCGGACATCCGGGTAGCGATCGAGAGGTCGCGAAGCGAACCGGCGCTGAGCTACAGCAGGCGATTGCCAACATGCGAGGCGAGTTTACCGCCCGGACGCAGGCCGTGGAGGCGGCTGCAAAAGAATGGGGCATTCGTCCGGATTATCCAGAAGGCGTTTTCGTCTCGGCGATGATCCGAACGCAGTCGGGTTTTTCCGAGTTGGCCTTATCTCTCGCGGACGCGCTCCAGACCGTGGTGTCGGATGCACGGGCGGCGGCGGCTGACGAATTGGGACGGCAGCGGGTTCTAACCCAGCAGACCCGGGTGGCGCTGGAGAATGCAAATGGCGCGATCATCAATATGGAGGCTGGGGCGCGCGTTGTTATCGGCAAGCTCGACCAGGAAAAGGCGCAGGTAACGGCGAGGCTGATCGAGGAAATTGTCCCGGAGATGATCCGGGGGGTGAAGGAGGCGCTGGTCATCAAGGAGCGCCGGCGCGACAAAAACATGGAGTTGACCCGCGCCCTTGGTGCAGCCGGCCTTGCTCTAGCGCTGGTGATTTCCGGCTATGTGTGGGGCACCTGGTCGGACTGGGGTTTGTCGAGCCGGATCGAGAGTGTCGGTGCGGCGATCCAGCGCTGCCAGAGTTCGTCGAGGTGGGCCGACGACAAAGGGCATCGGCTCTGCGAAATGAGCGATTTCGTGCAAAATTGAGGGTGTCGGTTCGCTCCGGAGACCTGAACGATCAGGGTTCACAAAACTGGAGGGTGAACCGTGGATGTATATCTTCGTAGACCGGAGGGTCGGCTTTCCCAGCCCTCCCGATTTGGTTGGCTCCTAAGCGCATCGGCGGTTGCTATGGGGCTCTGGGCAACCGCCGCGCTGGCTGACGTTACACCGCAGACGATGAATGGTGTGCCGCAGCAAATTGTACCGGAAGTCGCCGAAGTGGGACTACCCGCCTTCACAATGCCGACCGGGACCGTATCTTTATACGGGGGAGGCAGTGGAACCGGGGGATCGAGTGGAGGCACGGGCACGTCGACGGACAGTAGCGCCCTCGATACCATGCTTGGCACGTCATGGGGCGCATCAGCGCAGCAGAGTGCCCAGGCGCTCGGGGTCAATGGCTCAGCACTGGCGGCGACGTGCGTGATGGAGAGTGGCTGCCAGAATCTCCCCGGCACCGGCACGATCACCGGAGCCTTCCAGATGACGGCCGCGACTTACACGGCCAGTCTTGCGGCTGCTCTCGCTGAAGACCCAAACTTGGCGGCTAATATCGTACCCGGGCTTGCGGGACAGAATGACCCGGCGACGCAGGCTATCGCAGCAGCAGCCTATCTTAAGCAAGGTGCTCAATATTTGCAGGCGCAAGGAGACGCAAACCCCACGGTGTTAGATGTCCGAGGTTACTACAATTTCGGTCCACAAGGCGGGGCACAGTTGGCACAGGCGCAACCGACGGCGTTGATGTCCGACACTTTGACAGGGTACTCTGCGGCAACTTTAGCGAAGAACGGAATTACAGCCGGTGAGACAGTCGGCCAATGGCAAAGCTCAGTTGCCGCAAAGATCGGCAACGCCGCCACTGCATCGGTGTTAACCACCTAACGGAACGGAGATACGAATGTCCAAGTCTTCGGGGCTGGTTCTAGCCCTTATTCTTATGTGCGGTGTGAACCAAGCCCATGCAGAACCAGTTCATACGCTTAACACACTGTCAGGCTATCAGTGCATGGTCTTGGCTAAGCAATGGAATGGAGAAGGCCCGATGCCGCCACCAGTCCTTGTATACGCCGGGCCTCAAGCAAATGCAGCACAAGTCGGTGTGGCTGGTGGCTCAATTATCGTGCCTGATCCTGTGCATCCAACTGACGGCCGGACGCAAATGATTTTCGCTAACGGCCGAACTGTGTGGATTGCAATCGATGCGATCGCGCCCTGGCACGCCGCAAGTAATCCAAATGCGAGATGTTTGCCAGTTCTGCTATCTAACGGCCGCTATGGGTTTGAGACAAAGCACTAGGCTTTCACTATAAGAGAAGCCGGGCGGTGGATACTCCCGCCCGGCTTGACTACACGCTATGTGGTGGCAACGAGGCCGATCTTGGTGTCTGCACCGCGCGTCACGATGCCACGCTCCTGAAGCTTCAGTAATGAATGTTGTAGCTTGGATCGGGACTGGCCGGTCTTTTGAAGCAAATCGTCTAACGTCCGGGGTTTTGTCAGGTGCCTTAGCACCATCTCCTGCGCCGGGCAGTTGCGCTGGATGTTGGCAGGATCGGGAGCGTTCTGGCAGCGGTCCCGTCGCACCCAAACTCCCCAGCTTACACGGACCGCAAGCCCTTTGGCCTCCATGGCGCGTAGATGACCTGTGGCGATCGAGGTCCTCCGGTCGATATGTTCAGCGACCTGCTTGACGGTGTGAGGCTTGGTCAGCAGGTCGAGGATGGCATCGCGAATGGGTTGTGGCCGACTGGTTGCGACCGGCGGTTCTCGGCGGGTTTTAGGGGACTGTCGATCTCGTGCTGGCAGATCGAATAGTAGGTTGCCTCCGTCCATAGGCGTCACTCCTGGTCACTCGTCGTATCGAGCAGGATCGCATCGATGGGATCAGGGTAGAAAAGGACGGCGCGAACGAGCGGTGTTTGCGGGAAAGATTCTGGGCGCGCAGTCACGAACTTTGTGCGGCACCGAAGCCGACGGAAAGCATGTCCTGGATCAGCACGCGAGGAGGCCGGATCCTTTCGGACCCGGCCGCTCCGTCAGAAGGGTAGTTCGTGCTCGGGGATCTCCACCCGGGGTGTGCGTGTGTAAGGAAGGGGGGTCTCGTAGTATTCTTCGGCGAACTCTTCGTAGGACATCCATCCGGCCGTGGACGTGATCGCCAGGGTGTCGTGCGTGAGGGTCTGATCCATCGTCTTGCGTCCTGCTCTATCTGCAGCCCGATTGCTGCTGAGCGGCGGCAATGCCGGGGGTCGGACTGGGTCAACGGCGCGCCTCTTGGCGCGGGACCGGAGCCGCGCGCAGCCACGCGCAGGCGCTCTTTGCGCTGAGCATGGCGAGCACGGCGAGGACCCACCCGTTGACGCGGGCCGAGCCTCCCCCGGCATTAAACTAGAGGAGCAGCGGAGGCTTTTTCTCTCCGGCGAGCGGCCTAGGCTGGCCACCCGAACCATCGTGCCCTGGGAGCCTCAAGACTGCGCCGGGCTACGTGCGGGCCGGCTATTGTGCTCGCCGGAGATCGGTCAGCGCGGCGAGGCTTCCTGCCGCGCGACCATTAAAAATGAAACCAGTTTGCGCCGCGGCCCTGGGTTCGCCACGTGGACCGCCATCAAAACCTCGAGCCAACTGGCGACCTCCGGGTCGATGGCGCTGTCTCCCAAGAGCCAGCGGCGCACGGTGTTGCGATGTTCGCCGATGCGGCGGGCCAGCTCGCGTTCCGACCAGCCGAGGGTCAGCAAGCATAAGGACAGGCGATAAGCTGACATGAAGGTTGGCGGCGGTGGCATGTGTCCATTTTGGACACAGGGCCTGTCTTCGATCATCGCGCGGGCCAAGTGAGTATGCCGTGCCGCGGCGGGCGGGTCCAGTGTGCTGATCGGTTCCATGCAGGCAGGGTCACGCTTATTGGCGCGAACGGCGATAATGCTCTCGTAGTTCGCACCAAATAAATGGAGCCTCTCCCGCAACAGCAACTCTGTATGGGTGTGACGATGGGAGATGAAACAACTGCCCGCAGCCGCAAACGACGGACCACGTTTGTGGATGAGCGGGCGTGGAGTGCGTTCAGCGAGTTTAAGGCTGGCATCATCGGCCGCAAAGGTGAAAGTGCCGTAGTGCGCGAGGTGCGTGCGCTGGGTTTTCCGGCGCTGCACGACGCAATCCTGGCCGATCTATTCGGGCTGACGCAGATCGATCATCTGGTGAAGAGCTCGGACGCGATCATCGTCATCGAGACCAAGACCTTCGGCGGCCACATCACCGGTAGCCGGCATGGCAACGAGTGGGTGCAGCACCTCGTCGGCGGGGAAATCCGGCATCCGTTCCAGAACCCGGTGCATCAGAACCATCGGCATCGTCAGGCCGTCGAGGCGGCGGTGGCGGGATATGACGTGCCGATCATCGGTTATGTGGTGTCGGCTGGTTCGGCGACGTTCGCCGAGGATCTCATGGGGCTTGTGGTGCCGGTCGACCGGCTCGGCGAGATGTTTCGCGACAATCCGCCACGGCCTCATGATCCGCGCATGCTCGATCGCGCCTGGCAGCGCCTGGTCGATGCCGTGGCGGCGGGGGAGCCACGGCGCGAGGAGCATCAGGACTTGCTCCGAGTCCGCCGCAACATCGATTCACATTAGTTTAGAAGGATTTGCTGAAGTGTCGGCTTCATCAAAATCAGGTAAAGCGCAGCGGCATGGCTGCATCGGGAGTGAGAGTGTTACGCTGGAGACGACCTGGATGAGTGGAGCCTTGTCCACGGATTCTGCCGTGGCGGTCATGTGCTGGGATAACGGTGGCAATCATTTGCTGGGCTTGATGATCGTGCGCCGGTCCGATTCATATGCGAGCTTCGTGGATCTTCCCCCGGAGCTGGAACAGCGCCTGGCGAAGCTGGACCGGCAGTATGTAGAAGATAACGCTGAGCAATTGCTGGCCATCGCGCATGCGAAACTTCATGAATGCGAGTTCGACGAGGACCGGGTGATCTCGCCGGAGTTTCTGCTGCAGGGTCATAATCCGGCCGTAGCGGGAACGATGCGCCACATCCCGGCCGAACTGGTTGCGAGCATGGCACCCGGAATGGAGACGTGGCAGGCGGCAGGGTTCATCGTCGATGTTGGCGAGATCGACCTGGCACGCTTTGGGCGCAAACGGTTCGTTCACTAAAGAACAAATCCAGCAGTCGCACCGATACCCGGCTTCGCCGCCCGCCCTGACCTTGCTCAAACCGGCAGCCCCCCATGCTCATGGGGGGCGCAGACGGAAGGGGGGTCGTGGGGCAAGACACCGCTCTATCCGTTGAACACAACCCGTTGTGCCGGCTCTTGCTTGCTTCGATGGCCGACACGCGGATGGACGCCGCGGTGTGCGGCGCCCGTTGCAGTTCGCGGGTAGGGTGGAGGCGGGGCCGAAGCCCCGCCGGGTTTCAGCCCCCGAAGGCGCCCATTTGGGCGGTGGCGCTGGCGCGGCTGACGGTCGGGGCCTGGCTCGGAGCCTCGTAGGGCTTCCACTCGCTGCCGGTCAGGTGGGCGTAGGTGGAGACGGCACCCTCGGCGGCGGCCACCAGGGCGTGTGCCTGCAGGCCCATCTCGGCGGCGAAGATGCGGGCGCGTTCGGCCCGGCTCTCGAACCCGCTCACTCCGTCGCGGTCCTCGTCGCGATCCTCGTTGGCGAGCTTCATGGTGAGTTCGCGGGCCTGGGTGACCTTGTTGGAGTAGAACTGCCCGGCCCCGTGGGCGGAGCTGACGTAGGCGCCGACGATCCGCTGCAGGTGCATCTCGAGGGCCTTCTCGGAAAGTGGCAGGCTCTTGGCGGCGAGCGCTAGGTGCTCTTCGGTGGCCTCCCGGATGCCGGCGGTGTCGACGGGCTCGAGGCCGAAGGTGCGGGAGAGGTTGTCAGCCAGGCCGCTGTTGGGGCAGACGGCGATGGCGAGTTCCAGGGTGATGGACTGACGGACCTGAGCGGTGCGGGTGGCGGGCTTCGCGGCAGTCTGGGTGCGGGTCTTGTTGGCCATGATTCCGATCTCTCTTTTCGCCCGTGAGGTTCGCCTGCCCTGTGCTGGCTCTCCCCCTCGGGTGTGGTCGACCAGGACCGGGCAAGGCGCGACCGGAAACCCCTGAGGACGGCAGTGGTGCGGAAGTTGCGCTTGCAACTTCACGGTGCCGTCCGAACCGCAGGCGCTTTGCCGCTTGGCAAAGCGGGGGTTGAAGGGAGGGACGCCCGGTTCAGACCACGCACAACCCGAGCGGTGAGCCGGACCAGGGCTGACAGGCGGACCGTGGGTGAAAGCGATCGAGACGCATCATGGCCAGCAAGGCCCGCTTTGCCGCCAAAGCCTGCCGCCCGCACAAGACCGCTGCCTCCGCAGTCACCCGGTGGATCCGCCCCCACGACTGCCCGCGGCCCCGCGCAGCCTCGGAGCCCTCTCTCGGCCGTCCCGCCGACACAGGTATCCGGACTGGCCCGGGCTGGAGCACCTGGCGCTCGTCGCGCCGGATGACCGCTCGAAGGGCCCGGCGGCACCGCTTGATCGTTGGCCCGTTCCCGTGACGCAGGGGCTGGGCTGTCTGGGACGGGCACGCTGGCTGGGCACGTACGCTTGCTCGACGGCGTTCGCGGCGGGGACTCTAGCGGGAGAACGGGTGGTGCCAGGCAGCGGCGTTGCATGGTTGACGTGATGGGCCGGGCTGGATGACCGGCTGCCGCTGAGGGTGTTGGATCTGCCCTGCCGACACGGGTGAAGGGGATGACCGTAGGGGCGGGCCGCTGACCCGATCTGCCGCTCCTGCAGCTCCACAACAGGGCTTTCGGGTAGAGAAACGGGGCATCGGCCTGCCGCCCGCCCGCACAGGACGGAGGGGTTGTCCGCCGTGGCCTCCATTTGGAGGCCGCGTTTGAGGCGCGTCTGCGCCGACATGATTGCCTCAGAGCGCAGGCGCAGCCGGAGCGTGGATCGTTACCCACAGGGCCGAGACGCTACTTAGCGGCTCGGGGAGCGTAGCGAGTAGAGCCCGTCCCGAAGGGGACGCCCACGTCTAAAACTAGGCTGAGACTGCGTAAAAGGGTTTGTAGCATCGATTAGGACACGGTTGCCGCAATCCGGTAGCCCGTTGAGCGTTTCTTTAACCGCGTCTCAAGGAACGGCCAAAGCGACGTAATCCTTCCGCGCTGCATCCCACAGAGACGTGGTCGATGCTTCGGCCCCGAGGCTTCAACATTCTGTTTCGGTTCCGTTGTCTAAACACTTGGATGGGCTAGATACGGCGATGAATTAAGAGGGTCTGTAGTCGACCCTCTCTTCAGAGAACATGGCGACCGTTTTTGTGGTGTCGAGAAAGAGCCGGTCGTCTTCAGCGACGATTGATGCCCAGTTCTTAGACGTCATGACTCTGATCGCTGCCTCCTTGCTGTCGAACCACACTTCCGCGATGCCATCGTACGGTGCGGGGGATACAGCACTCGGTAAACCGTCAATATTATGAAGCTGAACATAGTGGCGCGTCGCCTCCATAACTTCAGGAACGGTTTGTACGATCGGCCAATGTTTGTTCATCCAGTGTTCACTAAACGCCTCCCTGGTGAGGTCCGCGCGACGCGTGAGAAAAAGGCTGACCTTAATCATGATTTAATCCTTCTTTGGCGGGTCAGACCGTCAGACGGTCTTTATAGTGAGAGGCCACAGGTCCATGATTGGCGGCTGTGTCAGCAGGCTACGCAACATTGTGAGCTCACCACGTTCCTCTCGCCACGCAAGGTATCTCTGATTAGCCTCGATGCTGTCGAACTCGTCGATGAAGAGAACCCTATTGCTCCCGTCGTCCATTCGAACCGCACGCGCAGAACGTACGCCCTCAAACCCTCGCGTTTGTTGCAACAGTTCGGGGAGCAAACTGTCACAAAAACGTTCGACTTCATCGGGCTTTAGTGTGAGCTGCACGGTAAACGTAACGCTTGGCGTCATGGACGTATTCCCAAAGCTAGATGAACGACGATCCGCCGAAATTTTCGACGCTTTTCCCTTAATCCAGTCGCCACTGTGTGAAGCGAGCGCGTACGGACCATGTAGCTCGTTCCCATAGTCTTTGATAGCGACCGCTATCTAAGCTGCTTTATTAGTAGCGAGCTCTATGATAAGGTCAAGCCGAATTCGAGGAGACTTGGCTTGAGAGTGACCAAGGAAAAGGCCGCTGAGCACCGCACTGCCTTGATCGCCGCAGCGGCGAAGCTTCTTCAGGAAGGCGGTTTTGATGGGACGGGCGTCGCAGAGATCAGTGCCAGAGCGGGCCTAACTCAAGGTGCGCTCTACGGTCAGTTTGCGTCGAAAAGTGCATTGGCAGCTGAGGCGTGCCATCGCTCCTTCGAAAACGGGCTTGATGCATGGGTTGATCGGCGCGGCCAAACCGGTAGCGACGCTGCGGCTTACATTAACCAATACCTTCAGCCCGAGCACATCGCCAATGCTGGCGACGGGTGTCCGATGGCGGCGTACGCCTCGGAGGTCAGCCGACAGGAGCCGGAGGTAAAGGAAGTCTTCAAGAATGGCTTCATAGACATGGTTCGGCTCATGCAGGACGCCCTGCCCGGGGACGACCGAAAAGTTGCCAGAAAGCGCGCCCTGCTGCTGATTTCGGCATTAGCTGGAAGCGTTGCTATGGCGCGGGCGACTGAGGAACTAGACCCCGGCTTATCTGCAGAGATCGTGGCATCTGCTCGAGAGGTGCTCGAACTCCTCACACAGCAAGACACGAAAGCTGAGCGACCAAGCAGGAAGCAGCGATAGTTAGCTGCCGAATGGCAGTGTAGCAGTGGAGTTAATAAATCGCAGAGTGTTGCAAACAGACTCGAACACAAATCGAGCCTCGGCCTTATCTATAAGACTGTTATCGTGTGCGAATGTGCGCTTATTTCTAATATCATTGAACTGGTCGAATATGGGACCAAAGCTCTTCATGATTGAGTACGACACCGGGTGATGTTCTTTAGCTTGCTGTTTTAGGGCGTTCATATATTGGCCAACTCTAGTGCTGAGTGAATCGCCCGGGGTAACGGAAGGATCGTCCTCAACTATCAGGTGAGCAAATCGCTTCATGCAGTAAGTGTGCAGTCGGTCTAAGGCAACCTGAGGCTTATCGGCCTGAATTTCTCTTTGGATCGACGCAATCAGTTCTCCTAGAGTCTCATCCTGTTTCAACTGCTTGATAGGCTCTAAATCGATCCCGTGACCATCCGGCTCTAACCCCTCGACAATCATTCTGAATTTCGCTAGTAGTTCGCCGTCTTCATTGAGTGGCTGAAAACTGATACTGGTTCGATAGTCATCGAGTGCCCGGAGCACCTTGGCGGCTTTTGAAGCGTCGGCCACCTGTAGGTAACAGCGAAGGCGATTGGCTTTCGAAGTTCCGTTTTCGGTCCAGACATTTGCATCGATATCAACGCCCATTTCAGCATCGAAAAACTCTGCAAATGTCTTGTTTGAGAAATCGAGCACATAGCCTTCACCCATGCGCAGGACGCGCTCGATAATGCGAAGCTCTCCGGGCTTCAATGTACTCATGATAGCGGGTGTCCTTAGGCTGGATGCTCGAACGTGAGCTTTAGGGTGATGAGGGTTCCCGACCCACCTAGTGTCAAGTTGTTGCCTGGTCAGAGCGCTGACTGATTCGGGCTATGCCGGCATCTAGCCGTGCGCGTTGCTCCGGAGTTCGCGCAGGGGCACGCTCTCCGCCAGCCTGCAAGCAAGGCGTTAGCCGAGCCCGCCATGAAGGCGGGCTCGGCCATGGCCGTCAGGCCACCTGGCGGGGCCGGCGATGAGCCGGCTTCGCCTTCTTCGGTTCGGTCTTGATCTCCAGCTTGACAAAAGGTGGGAAGCTGATGGCCAACGTGGCGCTGGCGACGGTAACGCGGTGGAGGGTGCGCTCGACGGTGCGACGCAGGTGAACGAGCAGGGCGCGGATGGTTTTGGATACGGTCATTTGAGTGTCTCCTGGATGGGATGTGCGAAAATCGCGCGGGCTAAAGACGGCACCGCTAAGGCGGGGTTTGCACCCGTAGGGGCGCAACAGCGTGGAGCACCCGGCTTGCCGGGTTGTTGACCCTGCCGCGGTGCCGTAGCCCTCGCAGACTAGATTTTCGTTCATCGCTTTCAGGAGACATGGCTGGCTGTTGACCGTTCGCATGGGCGGCTTCGCCTGTGTCGTGGCTTCGAGCGTTTGCAGCAGCCTCGATGGCCGGCTCGATGGCTCTACAAGTCTGACCTTCGCCAAGCTGCCGATGCTAGGAGGCGACGGCACTTGATCGTGCTCACGCGATTGGGAGGTGCTGAGAGCGTAAAATGCGGGCAGTTGCGGTTCCCGTTCGCGCCGCCGGACGCCAAGCTGTCAGCCTAAGGTGGTTTGGGAGGTAACATGAAAACGTGTTTGGCCGCTTCGGTTGGTGCCCTGCTTATGCTGGCGGGTTGTACGGTGCCGTCCACGCCTGGCCAGGCCGGCTACAGTGGCACGCATCCTGTCATCTCGAATTCCGATCCGACGCCGAACTATCGAGCCACGATGACGGACATCGGCAACGAATATGCCGCCGACCTGTCATGGCACGATCCGAGCCGGGTCAGCAGTGATGTCCAAAGCTGCTATATGACTACAGGCAACGGTTCGATACAGGGCATCTACGGTATACAAAACACGCGTATGTGCCTGGCGCTGGACTATCTGGCTTACAAAGATAACCAGATCGCAACGCACAACTATCAGCTTGCCGGTAACCCGTATTTTACCCGAGAGGCGGCGGAAAAGCGCTGGGTGATTTACGGTCCACGTGCTGGTTTCGACGATCCTGACGCAATGTTCGGCTACATGCGCGGGACGTATGCGTTCACGAAGCCAGCGCAGCTGAACACGACAAACTCGATACGGCCCATGGCGCGGCTACCTGGGCCGGGTGATCACCTACCGTCCTTCATGGGGCATTAGCGTTTCAACTCGTACTCCAGGGGCCGCTGGTGCCACGGACAGGATTGGCACGATCAGGTCGCGCCATGCTTGGCGCGACCAGGCGTTTATCGCCTTCGCTACGGTGCGCAAGGCAGGTCCAGACGTCATCGGTGCGGGTGGTAAAGCCAAAGCCGGCATCCTTACCGCACACAAAACAGGTGTGGGTTTGGTTTGGCTGGGAATCAGGTTCCATGGTCATACCGTTTTCTTGAGGGTTGGGCTGGCCTTGAAGCGGACGGTCTTGCCGGCCTTTACCTTCACCGGCCCGCCGGTGCGTGGATTAAGAGCTTTGCGGGCCTTGGTTTTGGCGACGCGAACGGTACCGAAGGACGGGAGGGTAAACCCTCCATCCTTTTTGATGGCGCCGACGATGGCGGCGATCAGGTCGCCCGCTGCTGCAGTGGCGACGACGCCGGTGCAGCCGGTCGAGTCCTGAATGATCTCGGCGATAAAGGCTTTGCTCACGGTGCAACCTCGACAGTGTGGATCAATAAGCCCAGCTCTGGGCGCAACGCACGGAATCGTACTCGTCTACCATGCCGTGGCAACGAGCATTTCCTTGAGGGACGTCGTATAGCGCGGGGACAGGCGATCATGGCGGGTCGACCAGGTGCGTTCGATGCCGGTCGCGAGCGGCCGCAGGGTGCCGCGGCCATAGCGCGCGTTGACGGCATCGAGCGCGGTCATGATCTTGGCCGATTTCACCGGATCGGTGACGGCAAACAGCATAGCCGGCTGGTCACGCGCCAGCACCAGGTCGCTGAGGATCACACCAGCCTTGAAGTAGCGATGTCCGCCGCGCCAGAGCGGGCGGAGCATACGCAGGGCTTCGCGGATCAGGGTCATGCTGTCCGATGTCGGCTCGATCCGGCCGGCGCGCTGGCCGGAATGCCAGTTCTCGTCTGGCTTGTGCGGGTTGGTCTGCAGGAACACAGCCATATGGCAGGCTTGGAGGCCCTCGGTGCGGAGCTTCTCGCCCGCCCGCGAAGCGTAGGCGGCGACGGCTTCGCGTAGCTCCTGCCACGTCGTTACCGGATGCCCGAAACTGCGAGTGACGGCGATCCCCTTGCGGGTCGGCGCCATAAGGCTGAGCGGCAGGCATGAGACACCGAGAAGTTCAGCCTGGATCCTGGCGCCGACGACGGTGAGGAGATCGCGCAAGGTTTTCGAGTCCATCGCCACGAAGTCGGCGATGGTCGTCACCCCGGCCCGCTCGAGCTTCTCGGCGGTGCGGCTGCCGATGCCCCAAACCTCGGCGGCAGGCAGGCGCGCATAATAGGCTGCGCGTACGGCAGGGTTGGTCAGATCGCACAGGCCGAGCAAGCCGGGTTCATGCTTGGCAATACTGTTGGCGAGTTTGGCGATGGTCTTGGTTGGCCCCCAGCCAAGACAGGTCGGGATTTTTGCGATGCGCAGCACATCGGCGCGGATCTGCCGGCAGCGCTCGAAGAGGTTGCCGGGCAGGGCGGTCAGGTCCAGAAACATCTCGTCGATGCTGTAAGGTTCGACACGCGGAACGCGGTCGGTCAGGACCTGATAAATCCGTCGAGAGAGATCGGCGTACAGCGGGTAATTCGAAGAGAACCAATGCACGCCACAGAGTTCGCGTTTCGAGCGAACGAGATGCCAAGGATCACCCATCTTGATCCCAAGCGCTTTGGCGCCAGCCGAGCGCGCGATGGCGCAGCCATCATTGTTAGACAGCACCACAACAGCCTGTCCAAACAAGGTGGGATCGAAGGCGGCTTCGCAGGAACAGTAAAACGAGTTGCCGTCGATAAGTCCGAATATCGGCATAGTGCCTACACGCTGGTTCGGACCAGGGCGGCGACAACGGCCCATATCTCAGCCTCGTCCGCGACAGGCTGCGGCTCTTTGTCCGCGCCACTCGGCTTGAGCCACCACTGACCGCAGCGATAAGCCAGCTGACATACCAGCACGTCGCCGTGGATCATGGCGATGACAACCTGGCCGGCGGCCGGCGAAGCCGCCGCGTCGGCGATCAGGATATCACCGTGCTGGATGCCGCGTTCGAGCAGGGCGTCGCCCTTGACCCGCACCGGGTAGCGATGGGGACGGCGCAGGTCGAGGACCTCGGACAGGTCGATCGGCCCTTCCAGGCTGTCACCGGCGGGGCTGACGAAGCCCGTGGTATTGCCGCCGTCGTACTCCCGGGCCACGTCAGGCAACCTGGGCATGACGAGACGTGTGGAACGGCTGATGCTGCTGCGGCGAAGCGGCGGCAGATCGCTGAGCAACCACGTCGAGTTGGCCGTCATGTCCTGGGGCATCCACCAACCACGTCCGCGGCAAGCCGCCACGCGCACGCTGCAGTTCCAGGCGCCAACGCGGTCGGCTCAGGCCGGGGACTTCGGGGGCACTTGGGATAGGCGGCGGTGACAGGGTTGCGACGATGCGCCAGCGCGTGAGCGCGGCGGACGGCTCGCGCAAAGCCGGGTCGTCATGGATCTGGCTGCGGCGCAGCGCGAAGGCGGTGACGCCCGCGCCCTCCGCCGCTAGCTGCAGCCGGCGTGAAGTCGTAAGACTAAAGCGGCCGGAGACCTCGCCGACTACAGCCGCCAGGCCACCATGCCGCAGGCCATCCTCCATCACGCCGAGCACAGCTTTGCCGGCCTGCGCGAAGATGATGCGGTCCGGGCAAAGCCCGCAGCCCGCCAGGCCTGCGGCAAAGGGTAGGGTTCGATCGACGATCCAGAGCACCGGCCCTGGCAGGCGCCCGGCCAAGGCTGCGATCAACTGCGCTGGAAAGGCGCCGAATTCCGTGTCGGCTCCGGCGCCGATGAACTCGTGCAGTGCCCCCACCATCAACCCATGGCCGGGAATTGCCTCGTCGATATCGGGCTGGCCGAAGGTCAGTCTCGGCTCCCGCTCGGCGCTGGCGGCAGGCCAGTGGCCTTCAAGCCGGGCGATCTGGGCGCGTAGCGCGCCGATCGACACTAATTCCGGCACGTTGATCACCCTGATGGTTGAAAGCCGGTTCAATGAGAACATAATAGGAACATCTGAAGGCCTTTGCCAACCAAGATCGTCGCGGGCGTGATCCGACCCAAAATCCTTGGTCGTTCCAGGCCGCCGCAGTTGGAAGAAAGACCTTCGTTCGCACCGCTGGACGCTACGACCAGGGCAGGCACCCTGGAGATCGTCATGTCAGCATCCGTTTCCGTCACGGCTTCATCCCCAAGCCGGGCATCGCTCGATGCGGTGCCTTGGGTCGATGTCGCCGGCAATGCCCGCGCGGCGTTGTTCGCCGGCAAGCGTTTCACGACGATGCTGCGCGAAGTCATTGCGCTGCGTCGTGGTCCCGGTCAGCTGACCATGGCGGAGTACTTCTATTACCGTCTGTGGGACCGGCCGTTATCGCTGAAAGAGAAGACTCGCTACGTCGGCAAGACGGCTCTGCATGGGATCCACTTGGCCTGTAACGACCATGCTTGGTACGCCGTGACCCAGGACAAGCTCTTGTTCCACGCGGCAGCCACAGGTGCCGGCCTGCCGGTGCCTGAGCTGCTGGCCGTGGTCCATTCTAGCCGGGAGGCTGTCGGCAAGCCGGCTCTGGCGACCGTCGAAGCGACGGCGAGCGTGCTTCGCGACCCGGCGCTGTACCCGTTCTTCGCCAAGCCGATCGCCGGCATTTATAGCCTCGGCGCGATCAGCGCCGACCGCCTGGATACGCGGGCGAGGGCCTACCTTGGCGATGGCACAGATTGCAGCATCACGGACCTTGCTGCCGACCTGACGGCCGACGACGGCGGCATGTTGATCCAGCGCCGGCTCCGGCCGGCGGTGAGCATCGCCCGAGATTTCGGCGATCGACTGTGGTCGATCCGATTGCTCGTCCTCCTGACGGACGATGGGCCGCAGGTCACCCGGGCCGTGGCCAAGATCCCGGCACCCGGCAACGTGGCGGATAACTTCTGGCGCCCCGGCAACATGATCGCTGCAGTCAACGTCGGAACGGGCACGACCGAACGCGTGGTGCGGGGAACCGGCATGGAAATGGAGGTCGACTTCGACCATCCGGAGACGGGCAAGCGGCTGGTGGGTGCCGTGCTGCCCGATTGGCCGCAACTGCTGGATGTGGTGCAACGGGCGGCCAGAACCTTCCCCGGGGTGCGAACGCAGTCCTGGGACGTGGCGTTGACGGATAACGGGCCGGTGTTGCTCGAGGTGAACTGGGGCGGCGATCTCAATCTGGCGCAGCTGGCCTATGGGTATGGCGTGCTCGACGAACGGTACGCGGCGCATTTACGCATGAACGCGTATCAGAAAAGCAAAGCGCAGCGGCGGCTCGGCCGCCTGCGCGAAGCTATACGCCGTGATTAGGCCGGACCGGTGGTGATCAAGATCCCGTCGTCGGTTTCCTCGATCAGCAGTCGCGTGCCGGGGGCCCATCGTTGCCGTTCCAGGAGCAGCTTCGGCACAGTGATGCTGCCATCGGCGCCGACGACTGCCTCGAACTGATCCACGTCCTCGAACATTGTTTATCCCCATGAGTATCTGAGCTGGTCTGACGGCACGGTTGTCGAAGGCGTAACGCGGTGCTGCTTGGTCAGTCGCACATTGACTTAACCACGCGCCTCCTTGCCGCACGCTTGCTCCACCAGATGCACTCGGAATTGCGTGACAAAGAAATGTGTTTGTTATCAACGATTTAGCTTGTTACCGTCGAGATTAGCGCGTAGCGTGCCGCGCAGAAGAGGAGAGTAAAGATGCGTATCGAATTAGTGGCTGGCACAAGCAACGTCGTCCGCTTTCCGGTCGAGCGTCGTGCTTGTCCGACGCTTGATCTTTTGCGGGACATCGCCCCGGACGTGCGCGAGGTACTGCAGCTGGTCGAGAGTTTCGATCTCGATTATCCGGGTCATGACGTTCGGGACGTGGCCGATGCCGAGATGGCCGACTATGTGGTGAACCACGTCAGGCCGGAGCCTGGCTGCGAGCGTCGGACAGAACTGGAAGGCTTGCTGGCGCCAATCGTGGTGCGTGGCGTCCAGGCGTGCCGGGTCGCCCATGACGCAGCACTCGTTGCCAGCGAAGTGCAACAGCGTTTGGTCAATGCCCAGACGGACGGCGGCTACTGGCTGGCGCCGATGGAAGAGCGGGCGGAACGCCTGACCACGGACGCGGCGCGTTTGCTGGTCAAGGCGCATGTGCGAGCCGAGGAAGCCGAAGGTGCGGCTCGGGCAATCGGGATGGCTCTACGCGG
Source organism: Lichenicola cladoniae (assembly GCF_013201075.1). Taxonomy (NCBI): domain Bacteria; kingdom Pseudomonadati; phylum Pseudomonadota; class Alphaproteobacteria; order Acetobacterales; family Acetobacteraceae; genus Lichenicola; species Lichenicola cladoniae. The sequence goes on from NZ_CP053709.1 coordinate 339,449, forward strand.
TGAGACATGGACACCCTTCGACCTGCAGGCCGCAGCCGAGGCGCTGTTCTTCCCAGATCGAAGGTCAGCCTGAAGGGTACACGGTGGTGCTGGTGAACGGGGCTTCCTGAGCGATGTGTGGCCGCTTCGCCAGCACCATCCCGCCAGAGCTGGTCGCAAAGCTCTTTGCGACCAGCAACGCGGTACCGAACCTCGGTTCGAATTGGAACACCGCGCCGACCCAACAAGCGTTGGTGGTGCGTCGTCATCCCGAAACGGCGGAACGCCACCTTGATGCGCTGAAATGGGGCCTGCTCCCGGCTTGGACCAAGGATCCCGACCACGCGAGGCGGCCGATCAACGCCCGCGCCGAGACGGTAGCCCAGCTGCCGACCTTTCGGGGCGCTTTTGCAAAGCGGCGGGCCATCGTCGTGATGGAGGCGTTCTACGAGTGGCGACGACCGGAAAAACAGCCAAAGCAGCCCTTTGCGATTGCGCGTGCCGACGGCTCGCCGCTTGCCCTGGCCGGGTTATGGGAAGGATTTAAGGAGGCGTCCGGAGAAATAATACGGACGTTCTGTCTTCTGACGACATCGAGTAACGAGCTTATGGGAACGGTGCATGACCGAATGCCGGTTGTCTTGCAACCGGCCGACTGGCCGCTGTGGCTGGGAGAAACCGAAGGCGATCCGGCGACGCTGCTGCGCTCGGCGGATGAGGATGTGCTGAAGCTATGGCCGATCAGCACAGCCGTGAATGCGGTCCGCAACAACGGTCCTGAGTTGTTGGCTCCCCTGCAAGCGCCGGATGCGCCGCCGCCAAGCGGCGCCCCCGCTGGGGCCAACCCGGCCTAGAGATCAGGGGCTTGGATCTCGGCTGGGGCGATACTCTGCCGATTTTCGTTCCGGTGCGGCTTCGGTGACTGATTTTCCAGCAGGGGCAATCGGAAGAGAAGACGTGGAAGGCGGCGGCAAATGGGTTCGATCGGCAACCGACGTATACGGCGCGGGCGCAGCAGACCCATCGATCGCGGCTTGGTGGCGTGACAGGGCAGCGAGGGCCATGCCGGCTATGCCCAATGGCTTTCCTGCCGGTGCTGCTACGGCTGATGCCTCGATCGCGGGTGTGGACTCTTGTTGCACCGGGGTGATCGGGGTCAGGCCCTCGCGGATGATGGCCTCGAGCGATGCGCCTGGTGCACGCCGGAGAGCCGGCAGCGCAAGCGAGGCTTCAAACTCCGCGCGATTGTTCGTCTCCATGCCGCGTTGTGGCGTCAGACCTGGAAAGGCGCGCTCGAGCACGGCGATATCGCGTGCTACATAAAGCCGGTTGCGTTCAGCGGCATCGACGCTGCTGGACGTCCAGTTGAGGTCATAGCCGGCTTCCTGCGCGAGCGAACGGGTCAGTTCCCGCAGCGTGCGGCTATTACCTTCATGGAACGAATGCACGTGATCGAGATCGCCATAAAGTCGTGCCATGCGAGAGGTGAAAGCATCCGGCGCTAAGCCGGTGATGGCGGCCGGACCACCAAGATCGCGCAGGATGGTTGCTGCGCGCTGCTCGATATGATCGTGGGCGTAGTGGACTTCATGCACGCTGACTTGGCCCTCCAGCGCCCGGAACTTGCTCCAGCCGGAGGTGTCGCTGCGCATCTCGCCTGGGCGATGATGCGGGAGGTCCTGGAAGATGTAGGCGTGGATCGCCTTGAGGTGGTCCACGTCGAATGCGCCGCGGATCGGGGTTTCGGCAAGTTCGCCGATGCGGTTGGCGGTAAGTGCGCCTTCGCGCCGTTCGACGGCAGGATCCGCCGCCATTCAGCCCACGGCGTGCTTGATCGCCGCGGTCAGCTCGGCGCGGGACAATTCGCCGGCCACGTAGCGTTGATTAAGGGCCTCGATGTCCGGGTCGAGGGTGAAACCCTCGAGGCGGACACTGCCGCGGGCATAGTCGATCGCCTTCTGGCGACGGCGGCGCTCGTCGTCCGAGATGAGGTGGGCGGAGGGTGTAATCTGATCCATCACTGTCTCCTGGGTTTGGGCAGTATACACCGGGTGGTGGCTACTGTGGACGGCTAGGTGCTTCAACAATGGGAATTTCCTGGATTTCGCGGCCCTGATCGTCCAGCAGCAGCAGGCTGCGTGACCGGGCGATCACGGTTTCGACTTCGATGAACTTGGTCTGACCGTCGGCAAGCATCACCATTCCACTTCCACTTTCCAGGCATCGATCGTGCGCACTGGCCACCAGGCTGGCAGCATCGGCGGCTGTTGCCGCCTGCATTCTGAAGTCGGCGGAGCCTTGCTCAGTGGTCCGTTCAACAAGCCTGATGGTGAAGATCGGCATGGGGGCGGTCTCCGGTTCAACGACGGGGGCGGGTGCGCGGGTCGCTGTGCGAGGCGAGCGGTGCTTTGTTGAGCGGCATTGTGTTGGGGAGCGGTGCATCATTTGCGCCTTGCTGCTTGGTGTGGAACAAGTATTACTTTAACGACTTGGCGCAAAAGTACAAGGCACAACTCTATGCTTGCGGTCAATTAAGGTAAGAAAAGCGTGAGCGTCATCTATTACTTATCTATGCTTCGGTGCGAACGAGTTTTACCTATTCGCACCGTTACTGCTGGCGCTGTACGAGACGGACAGCGCCGTTTCGGTTCGCTGATGCGCGGCGGTCATGCCGGAAACTCCTGGGCGTGGCAGTCCGACCACCAATCGGCCTGGCGGTCGGCCGCTTCGGCTTCCCGCATCAGGGTGGCCCGTTGGCTGGAATGAAGGTGGCCGCCGGTGGCGGCTTCGCGCAGGTTTATCGCGGCATTGCGCCACTGGCAGACGGCGTCGAGGACGCCGGCCTCGGACAGGCGTTGGATGGTCATCTCCATAAACAGCTCCGGACTCACCGCAGCCCGCACGGCGAAGCCGGCGGGCGCACAGAAAAGGGTGGGAATGAGGTTACCGGCCGCCCCCGGGGGACGGCCGGCTAGGCTATCAAGCCGCGGCTACTGCCAGCACGCCGCAAACGGTATGTCGTCATCGAGATCGCCGCCGCCCAGGCCGCCGCCTGTGGCACCCGCCGCAGCGGGTTCGCGGCGGCGCTGCGCCGGCCGGGCTTCCTCGCCGTTACCGCGTGCATCGCCCAGCAGGGTCAGTTCCCCACGGAATCGTGCCAGCACGATCTCGGTGCTGTAGCGCTCGACGCCGGCATTGTCGGTCCATTTGCGGGTCTGCAGCGCGCCCTCGAGATAGACCATGCTGCCCTTGAGCAGAAACCGTTCGGCAATGCTTGCCAGCTGCTCGTTGAAGATCACCACGCGGTGCCACTCGGTGCGCTCCTGGCGTTCGCCCGAGGCCTTGTCGGTCCACTGGTCGCTGGTCGCGAGGCTGAAGCTCACGATCTTGCTGCCTGCCTGGCTGTTACGAACCTCCGGGTCTTTGCCCAGACGGCCCAGCAAAGTCACCTTGTTCACGCTACCGGCCATTGTCGTATTCCTCATCTCTCCTCAAAAGGCGGTTCGACCCAGTGTCGGCACGTCCTTTCGGGTGCGGCCCCTGGGAACCGGGCCGGCCCGCGGCGCAATGGCGCGCTCTTGGGCGCGGGACCAAAGCCACGCACAAGCGCAGCGAGCATGGCGAGGACCCACCCGTTGCGGCGCGGGACGGTTCGGTTCAGGCCGCAGCAAACCCGAGAGGACGTGTCGACACAGGGTGCTCCGATCCATCTCTCCGATTCATTCCTCTCCATTTCAATTCCATATCTCTTCAATCTCGGTCAGGTCCTTTACCCACTGTCCTGTCATGTCATTCCCCGCAAAATCCCGGAGCGTTCGGCAGCGCATGAGCAAGGCACGAGCATGCCGAAAGGCCGGCCCTGGCGGGCCGGCGGTCGCTCAGGCGGCAAAGGCGGTGTAGGCGGCTTCCCAGGACCAGGAGGGAAGCCGGGGGCGGATGTCGTAGGCGATTTGGCTGTCGTTGAGGGCGGCGCGGTAGGCGTCGTAGAAGGCAGGGGCGTCGCGGCGGGTTGCCAGTTCGGTCAGGGTGCGGATCGCCTGGCGGCTTGTTTCGGTCATGGGATGCTCCTGCGTTGCCAGCGTCATTGCTGATGAACAGCGAGGAAATCAGGGTTCGGCCGGGTCAAAGGCGCGCTTGCGCGGCACCGGAGGCGAGCGGAGCCACGCGCAGGCGGCTTGCGGCCGAGCATGGCGAGCACGGCGAGGAGCCACCCTTTGAGGCGGCTGAACGCTCGGTTTCAAACTTGCAGACCCAGCAAAGGGTGTGGTTTGGCTCGCGGTAACGGGTGCCCCGGCCGGGATCGAGCCCAGCCGGAAAGGCACTAGATATGTTAGGGCGGTGTCATTTCATCGTGGGCATGGAGGGAAGACTTCAGATTTCCTCGTCGGCCAGATGCTGCGCGATCGCGTCGAGAGGCGCCAGCTTGGCTTCGTAATACTTGCGCCACTCGTTAGGCTCGATGACAAAGGTGACGGTTTGCTGGATCTCATCAACCCAAGTCTCGGACTTCATCATTCTATCGCGGTCCCAGCACTTGGAATAATTTCCGTGCTTGATCTACCCGGTTACGCTGCATTCATTCAACGCGCGTCGTTGCTCGGCAATTCACCTGGTTGTTTTACGCTAAGAGCCACAGCCATGGGCTGAACCCAGATCGGCAGGTTGGACAACATAAAACCGGTGCCGCTCCAGGCCATCAGTAGTGTGCGCCCCATCGTCTCGGCGATCGCTTGGGCCGCGTCGGGCGGCACGGCGTTGCCGATCCGCTCTCTCCATCCGGCATCGGATAAGCCTTCGAGCTCCAAATGCTCCTCGGGATCGACGAGCGACTGCAGCGCCGCCAGCTCCAAGGTGGTGAATGGGCGGTGCCAGGTGCCGTCCAAAGCCTGGATGACGGCGACGAGCCGATCGGATTGCCCGGGCAATCGCGGATCGGCAACGGACCAATGGCCGTTGTCGTAGCCAGCCGCGGCAGAGACGGCGCCACTCGATCCTGTCCAGGGCAGAACGCCGAAATGCCCGCCGCCATACCAGTCATCGCCCTTGCCGCGATCGAGCCCGGGCCGGGGGTCGGCAACGCACATCGCGCCATTCGTCGGCGCGTGTTGCCCGGTGATCGCCTGGGACGGGGCTTGCCACGGCACGGTGCGATAAGCGTTGTGGAACATCGCCTCGCGAGCGCGGGGATCGGCGACAGCCAGATCCTTGCCGCCGGTCACGGTCGGCCCGGTCGCGGACCATGGCACGACCTTATAAATGTTGTTGAATTTCGGTGCTCCGGCATGGCGTGGGTCGGCCACGGCGAACTGCCCCGCTCCAACCGCAGCCTTGCCGATGACGACCTGGGAGGGTTGGTCCCAGGTCTTCACGCCATACTGGCCGAACTCGGCCCGACCTTCCTCGCGGCGCGGATCGGCGACGCTGAAGGCACCCTGCCCGACCCGGCCGCCCGCGGTTACGGTGCCGGATGCCTCGTCCCACGGCGTCACCCCGAGTGCGCCGCCATGCCATGACGTCTCGGGTGCCAGGGCGTAATCCGCCAGTTTGCCGTCCTCTACCCGTAGCTGCGCGAGGCTGCGCCAGTCCGATCCTGCCTTTACAAAGGCCAGCCGCACCCAGGTCTGCCACTGCAGCGATGGCACCCGGTGCGTCGGCCCAGCGCGCAAATCGCCGGGAAGCAGCAGGCGACCGAGTACGTCGCCGACGCCGTGCAGCGCCCGCTTGGGCGGCTCGTAGAGGAAGGGCGGTACGCTCGCCATGTGCCGCGCAACGAGCAGGAAACGCTTTCGGCTCTGCGCCAGCCCGCCCAATTCGCCACAGTCGTGCGTGGTCTCGGCGACGGCGTAGCCGTACGACCGCAGCAGCGCGGTGATGCGGTCGAGCAGCGCTCTGCCGCGCGTGGCGATCCGGGGCACGTTCTCGAACAGAATCAGCGGGATCGGTGTCGTGTGCGCGTAGGCTTCCAGCGTCAGCCACACACCGCGCAACGTAAGGCGGTTCAGCGCCTGATACTTGGCGGTCTTGCTCTTGGTTTCCGACAACAGCCCGCTGAAACCTTTGCAGGGCGCCGACAGGAACACGATGTCCGGGTTCTCATGGCCGAAGGCCGCATGAATGTCGGCCGTGGTCGCTTCCCGCCAGTCGGCTGGCGGCTCGCAGCCATGGAACGCGACATATTGCTCGCGATCGAACAGATCGAGGCAAGTGCCCGGTACGCCGGCCAAGCGGGAGAAGTCACGGATGGCGGCGGCATCGACGTCGATGCCGCCAAGGCAGCGGAAATCGGCCTCTATCGAACCGACCCGGGCCGTCGCCCGGTTGAAGCCCCGGGCGCCGCCGCCCAGGCCGCAAAACAGATGGGCGTGCTTGATCGTCCGGTGATCCGGGGTGCTGATGTGCATGAGGGTGCTCCAGTTGTTTGGGGAAAGCGGTTACGAAGTTTGCGGAAGGCGTCAGGCGAAAGCGGCTTCCCAGACCCGGCTCGGGGTCAAATCGGTCCACTCGATTTCGCCGGCCTCGTAGAGGGCGCGAAGCTCTTCAGCCGTCTCGGCGAGCCGAGCCGCCAAGGCGGGAGGTAAAGGCCCCGGGTCGTCGCCCGGAGCAAAGGCGACGGGATGCAGCGGCGATCGGAACGGCATGGCAGGCCGGGCGAGGATCGCCTGCTGCTGGCGATACCAGCCGGTCATCACCCGAGCGAGGTAAGCATTGCTCTTGGAAAAACCGCCCTGGTGGGCGGCTTTGCGGGCGGCGACGCCATACGCCTGGGAGTCCACGCTGGCGATCCTGGGGTGGCCGCTCAGCTCGGCCATTCCGGTCGTCTTCAGGCCGAACAGATGAAGCCGGACGGGTGAAGATCCGAGGGCGCGATCGAGCACGTCGACCACGCGCAGGATGCCGGTATCGCCTTCGACGTGGCGGCGGCACATGCTGCCGACCCCCAGGATGGGGAATCCTGAAATGTCCGGCATCCGGTCCAGGCAGCGGAGATAGTCGTGCGGGTGCCAACCCTGCAAGACCGGGGTGAAGCGATCGGCGATGCCACGCTGCCGCGCCTCGATCAGGCACTCCCGGTTCAATCGGGCGGTGCCGGAGATGCGGTCGAACACCTCTGTGCGGTTCTGCGCCACCTCTGGTTCGACGCACATATCGGCGCTGGCGAACCACTGCCATGGTGCTGCTTCGCACAGGTCCATGTAGTGCGTGACGGTCCAGGGATAGCCACGGTACAGGACCGCGTTGACGAAGCCGCCACTGTCCAGATATACCGGGTGCTGCCAGGCCAGATGTAGCTTCCGCCGGTCGAAGCACAGCCATTGCCGCAAGCCCGGGCCATCCTGTCGCCAGAGCGACAAGGCGTTGGCGCTGATCAGGACGGGCGCGTCCAGCGCTTTTGCCGCCTGCCAGAGCGGCCCGTCCGTGAGGACGGGAAGCCCGAGCAGGAAGGTGAGGGAATGGCTCATCACCAAACCCCTCAACTGATCGCAAAGGCGAGTTGCTCCACAGGCGCGGCCTTCCGGCCGCCCCGGCTTGCAGGGGTGGCGGGCGGCGAGATCGGGACCGGCAGAAGCGCCACCATCTCGCCGGGCTCAAACCGGGCTTTCAAGCGCGTGAACTCGGCCCGCTCCGCAGCGTCGGCGATCGGCCTGACCGCGCTCGCGGTAGAGGTCGAGCAGCCTCACCTGCCGCAGCCGACGCGCGATCTCGCGCTCGACGTCGCTGAAGGTGTGTGTCGGATCGCCGTAGCAGGGGTGATGAACGGCCTGCTCGATGAACTCGATCTTGCCCGTCGTGCTGGTGAAGAACTCGGCCCAGTAGCCGGCGGCGTTATAATGCGCGATGTGCCCGAACGTATGCATCACCTGGCGATAGAACCGCAGGGTGAAGTGATGTTTCGGAAAGTCAGAGGATAAGAAACGCAGAAAGTGATTCGCGAACCAGGCTTTGGTGTCAGCCGGGGTGAACTTCATCGGGGTGAAGTCGGCGGCGGTCAGCACCGGCTCGCGCAGGGCGCGGATGGTGGCGGGCGGCAACGTGAATGGCATCTGGCGTCTCCGGGTTCCGTCCTCCATCTGCTTGGAAGACCTCTCCCGGCGACCGCGGACGGGCAGCGGATGCAAAGGCGCGGCGCTTGCCGCGGGACCGCCGCCGCCTAGCGCAGCGGCGGCTCGGACCCACCCTTTGCGTCCGATGATCCGGCCGTGGTGTTATTCCCTTTCTCTATATTCCCTGTCCTGGTCTTCAATCTGTTTCACGGGTCGTACCGTTGATCCGTGCAAGCCGTTCGAGCTGGGCGGCTTCCTGGCGCAGACCATCCAGTTCAGTGCAGTGGGCATGAGCCTGGCGCACCGCTTCGGCGAGGTAACGCGCCCAGGCGCGCTTGTCCCATGCGGCCCTGTTTAGAACAGACAGACGGCGATGGCCGCCGAGGGCGGCGATTTCGCAGGCATGGTCGATATCGTCTTCAATGGCGCGGGCGCGGGCGCGGCGTGTCGCGGCGCCATAAGCCAGGGCCTCGCGTTCGAGGCGGGCGTGATAGCGCGAACCATGACGGCTCGCGTTCAAGTCTTGTGCCGGTGACATGGCGATCATTTCGGGAATGTCCTTGATGAGGTCGATGAAGACGGTCCGGCGCACGGTGCCGGACCGCGAGCGATGTCTCAGGTTGAGTGGCTACCCGGCGTGTGCGGTCCGCTCCGCGTAAGCGGCTTCATCGAGTGTGGCGGCGGCCAGGGAGCCGTCGATCTCGCCGCCCTCATCGTTCGCATCATCCGGCCCGGCTCGCGCATCGTCCGGATCATGTTCCGCCATTTCCAGGCCCTCGGCGGTCTCACCATCCTCCAAGACGTCAGCCTCATCGTCACCCCCGATAAGGCTGGCGGGGTTGCGCCGCGCTTCCAGCTCGGCAGCCGTGGGTGCAAAGCGGGCGTCCGGATAGATGAATGTCCCGGACGCAAAGCGCGCGACCACGGCGGCGCGGGTGTCTTTCACCCGGCCCTGCGGCGCGATGTCGTTCGCGACCGCGCATTTCTCCAAAGCGCCGCGTGACAGGGCGGGCAGGAACTCCTCGGTCGCCATGTTCGGCAGGAAGACGTCGGCGTCGATCGCGGTGCCGGCGTAGCGGGCAACCATGCCGCTGGCGGAGTGGTTCTCCCGGCAGGACAGCACCTCGACCAGGGTTTCGCGGGCGGCATGGCGGATCGTGGTCAGGTCGCGGGTGAGGACGCCGCCCTCGGTGAGCGTCTCGGCCAGCACCGCCAGGTGGCTGGCACGGTGACGCCCGGTGACGCCGCTCAACACGGTGACGTTGCGGCCCGCCAGGGCCATGACCAGCATGGCGATCAGCTGGTCGTCGTCGACCGGCTGCTCACGCAGCGCCTGATGCAGCGCGTCGGTGCGCAGGTCGCCGACCATGGCCGCACCCTTGGCGGTCAGGTCGGGACGCGGCTTGCGGACGGGTTCATTGTCTGCGGCCTGACCGGACGATCCTGTCCGGCTCGCCGGCATGGTGTAGTGCGTTTCGCGGATGATGCCGCTGCGCGCCTCGATGTAGTGCGCGGTGAACACTCCGTCGCCAGCCCGCCCATAATGCTGCTGCGCGCCGCGCGGCAGCTTGGGACGGTAATACTCGTCCATCTCGATGATGCAGTCGCCTTCGCCGAGATTGGCTTCCAGCCAAGCGGTCTGCGCCGCCAGGAAGGCATCGACCTGGGTGGTGCTGCGGCTGTCCTCGTCGGCCGGTGCGAACAGGTCTTCCTCCCAGAGGATGCCGAACGCCTGCGCTTCGGCCTCGCCGAACTTGGCGTTCTTGGCCGGCAAGCGAACCTTGCTGAGCGCGTGAGTGATCTCGCCCCACGACGCCTCATGGCCGCGCTTCGGCTTGAAGCGCTTCCAGACTTCCGTCTGTTCCTCCTTGGTGGCGCTGGCGATCACGCGCAGTTCGCGCTGATCCGGCAGGTCGTTCTTGGCCATCTGGTCCAGCATCGCCGGGCAGATGTTGGCCAGCAGCCGAGCCTGGGCGATGTTGCGCGGCGACATGCCGAGCGCCTCGGCGATCGCGGCGTCGTTCCAGCCGGCCGCGGATAGGGCTTCCATACTGCGCCACCTGTCCACCTGGCCCATTTCGGCGCGCACGAGGTTCTCAGAGACGGCGCGCATCGGATCGATGGTAGTGTCGGCCTCCGGCTGCACCAGCACCTGGATCTCTGGCAGCCCGGCGGCGATGCAGCCGGCCACGCGGCGATGACCGGCGATGATGATGAGCTTCTTGCCGTCCTCCTTGACCAGTGGCGGCTGCACCAGCCCGATTGACTTGATCGAGGCGGCCATCTGGGCGTCGAGAAACTCGCCGGCGCTCGAGCGGCGCGGGTTGTTCGGGTTGGCTTTCAGCTTGCGGGGATCGACGGTCCTGAGTTCCATGCGGGTGTGCTCCTGTGGGTTGCCGTCCTCCATTTTCTGGAAGACCCCTCCCGCGCACGCGGGACGGGTTTCTCCGACACCATTGCGGGCGGGCGGCCCTGCTCCGTGCCGCGCGCGGCCCGCGTGAGCGGGTTGCGTGTCAGCGGGGCCGGGCTGCTGTAGCGGGCGATGGCGCGAAGCGTTGACGGAGAACCCGGCCTGCGAGCCCTCTCGTCATTCAATTCGCGTCTTCAGGCTGCCTCTGGATCCTCGTCTTCCAGTTCGGCGTCACAGGAGGATCCGCGCAGCCTCGGCATGATACCGTCGAGGTCATCGGCATCCGCGTCGGCCTGTTCCGCCGTGGCAGCGAGGCTGACCTCGAGTGCCGCCATGTCCGCCGACTTGCTGGCAAGCTCGGCCGCCAGAGCAAAACCGCCGCCGATGCGGGGCTCGTAATCCGCCACCCGGCGGGTGTTCTCGACGATGTTGCGGCGGTGTTCGGCCAGTTCGGCGTCGAAGTGGTCGAGCGCATGCTCCAGCCGCGAGATCAGCCCCAGGGCGGTCAGGTCGGCCGAGAACGGGATCTCGGTCTCTTCCCCGGTGCGGTCGAGTGTCACCAGCACCTGCAGCTCCTTGCTGCGCCAGGTCTTCACCACCTGTGCCGACACCCGGAACCCGCCAAGGCTGGCCACCACCCACTCGCCCTGCTTCTGCTCGACGTCGAGGTTGCGCAGCAGATTGAGAAGCGCGCCGCCGGCCTTCGACCGCTCGGTGTAGCTGGTCTTGTTCACCGTCATGGCGAACAGGTCGCCCTTGGTCGGCGTGCGGGTAGCGATATCCCGCTCGATCTCGCCGATCCGGCGTTCGGAGGTGGTCATCGCCCGCCTGGCTGCGGCCAACTGGCTACGCACCGCGTGCTGATCGTCGAAATGAGCGGATTCCTGCCGCTGCAGGCGGGCGATCTCGGCTTCCAGCCCGGCCTTTTGCATCAGGCGCGGGTCGCCAGACGCGATGGCCTTGGCCATGGCGAACTGGCTGACCTGTGAACCGGCATCCTCGATGCGGCGCACCGAGCGGTCACCGGACAGGGCGGCATTGATGAAGCGCTGCTTGCGCTCGTTGTTCTGCCACATGGTGGCGTCGGTGCTGCCGAGCGTGGCGTAGGCATAGACGCCGATCTCCTCGTTCTGATTGCCCTGGCGCTCGATGCGACCGTCGCGCTGCTCGATCTGGCTCGGCAGCCACGGCACATCGAGGTGGTGCAACGCCTTCAAGCGGAGTTGAGCGTTGACGCCGGTGCCCATGGTCTCCGACGAGCCGATCAGCACGGTGATGCGGCCGGCATTCACGTCGGCGAACAGGCGCTGCTTGGCGGCCGACTTCTTGTAATCCTGCATATAAGCGATCTGCTCGGCCGGGATGCCGCGCGCCACCAGGCTGTCGCGGATCCAGCGATAGGCGGAGAAGCCGCGGCGTGCTTCCACGTTCAGCGTGCCGAGATCGGAGAAGATCATCTGCGCCGCACCGCGGATCGGGAACGGCGTGCCGTCCGGCCGGATGTAGAGGATGTCGCGATTATCCCGCCACACCGCATGCACCTTGGCGACGAGCGCGTTCAGCTTGTTGGCTTCCTCGTCCTGGTAGCCTTCCAGCACGAACCGCAGGTCGATCGCGGCATGGCGGCCGTCAGTGATGACGGAGAGCAGGATATCGTCGCCTTTCTCGGGGCGGCGTTTACGCTCCTCGATCTGCTTGATGCGTCGCGCCAGCACACGCTGATACCATTTGAAGGTGCGGCTGGGCTCGGCGGTGATGATCTGTCGCTGCCCGCCTTCGATACGCGGCAGTTTCAGATAACCGCGCAGGTCGGTCTTCGACACTACATCGGCGAAGGAGCGGAACATTGCCATCAGGTCGGCCACGTTGACGAACTCGGCAAACCGGGTGACGGGCTTGTAGGTGCCCGACGGCTGTAACTCCAACTCGGTCTTGCTGTCGCCGAAGGTCGCGGCCCAGGCGTCGAACTCATGCAGCCCGCGCTCGCCGAGCGTGTCCGGCTGCATGAAACGCTGCAGCGTGAACATCTCCGCCAGGGTGTTGGTATTATGTCGAGCTCGACATAACACAAATTATCTGCAGCAGATATTTATGTAGAGGACGCCAAATAAGTTCGTGTCTTTTCAAATAAAAGACACGAACTTACTCCAGATAATTAAAGCCGATGAAAAACTGAAGGCACCTCGCTCCCCGAGCTACGCTCGCTTCCGAGCGTCATCGAGCATTGCAACCAAAGGATCGGTGGGTGGTTTGAACCGACCCGGCTTGACCCCCGGTGTGGAATGTACCGCCAGTATCTGTAACTTCTCTTCGGGATCAGCGCGCAAATATGCTTCGGTACTTTGCAAACTAGCGTGACCTAGCCAAAGTGCCACTTTCCGAATGTCACCGGTAGCGGCGAGCGTATGCATCGCGCAGGAGTGTCGGAGCACATGTGGTGTGACCCGTTTGGTCAATAGGCTTGGTTGCTTCTGGGCCGCGGTCGCCACGTGCTTCGCCAGCCTGAACGCGAACCCGTCCCGTGTCATCGGCTGTCCGTTGGAGTTGAGAAATATTTCGGTCGTCTGGCACGTAGGCCTTGCGGTCAACCAGCTGCGCAACGCGACCTGTGTTTCTCGCCACAACGGTAGAATTCGTTCGCGGCGGCCTTTTCCCATGATGTGTACCGTGGCAAGGGAACGCTCTGGGAAGTCCTGCAGCTGCAGCGACAGGAGTTCAGCGGCACGCAGGCCGCCAGCATATGCGAGATGCAGCATGGCCCGGTCACGGATTCCTAGACGGGATCGCGGGTCCGGCGCATCCAAGACTGCAACGATCTCATCTCTGGTCAGATAATCGATCAAGGTAAGGTCTGTACGCTTGCTCGGCAGGGAACGAACCCTAAGCGCTAGATCAAGGCAGGCTGGCACACGGTATTCGGTATAGCGGAAGAATGCGCGAATGGCGGCCAACCGGCTGTTGCGTGTACGAGCACTATTACCTCGTTCCGTTTCCGTGTGTTCGAGGAATGCCACAATCAGATCGAGGTCAAGTTCCTCGATCGTCAAGTCGCTGGGACGGTGCTTGAGCCGGGTGGCCGCAAAACGAACGAGGAGTGCGAAGGATGTCGCATAAGCTGCAATCGTATGGTGGCTGACATTGCGCTCGCGGCGGAGATGATCCCGGAGGAAGGCGGAAAGATGAGGGGCGAGAGCTGTCACACTAAGCCTCCAATAAAAAGCTTTTCTCCGACGGTAGCGATTTCTCGAAGTAGAATAGGCGTTGCCTCGAGATACCAGTAGGTGTTTGCGATGTCGGCGTGCCCGAGATAGGCACTCAAGCCCACCATGTGATGAGAAATTGCTTCCCTGTTGCAAGGACAGGACTCGAGTGATCGAACAGCAAAGGTATGACGCAAGTCGTGCAATCGTATGCCTCGCGTACCAGTTGGTCCGCGAAAGCCAAGCATGCGTGCTAGCCTGATGAACACGGAGCAGACGCGGGAGCGATCAGGCGCTCGCCCCCTAGCCCGGACAAAAAGATTCTCGCCCTCAGCACCGAGTCTGCCCTTTATCGCTAGATAGGTTATCAAAGCCTGCCGAGTAGAATCCTGAAGCGGAAGAAGGCGTTGCTTGCCGAACTTTCCGTTTCGAATGATCAAGCCATCGTCAACCAGGTCATTACGCTGAATAGCGAGCGCCTCAGAAATTCGCAGGCCTGATGCTGCCAGTAATCCGAAGAGATAATAGTATGTGTATGGCGTAATCAGCTCTTTGGAGGGGAAGTTGAGTGCTGCTTGCATTATCGCTCGCAGCTGTTCTGGTTCGATGATATGTGGGGTTGGCCGTGGTCGCCTACCTTGACCGAACATGCCGCTCGCCGGAATCTGGTGCCCTTGATCTTCGGAATGAGCGTAGAGGCTGAAGCGACGGACCATATCAAACCTATTCCTCGCCGCGTTCTGCGTAGGTGCTTTACTACACCAGTCATAGAGCCGAATGGCGACGACGTGTTGATCGCCAAAAGCTTCGGCATATTTAGCAAAAAGTTGAAGCATGCGTTCCTGGTCGGCAAATTTGCGCCCTAGGTTACGATGGAGAGCGACGTACCGTGAAATTTGATCACTCAACATGACACCTCTCCCGGCCAGGATTGTGCGATTTTCTCCAGCATGGGGACATTGACCTTGGCATAAATGGCGGTCGTCGCCGGAGAACGATGCCTTAGGATGGTCCCGATTGACTCTAAGCCAGCGCCGGATTGGAGCATTCGTGTAGCGAGGGAATGGCGAAACAGATGTGACCCGGTTGGCAAACCCGTAATACCAGCTCGATTGTATACACGAGATACAATTCCGCAAATCTCGGCGGAAGACTTGAATGGTGTGAATGGTGCCAGCGTGCGAAGGAACAGCCGATCTTCCCCAACCGTAGGGCGCGCCTGCTCCAGATACGCGAGCACCGCGTCGCCTGCATCCTGAGGAAGCGGCAAACGATCTAGTCGTTTGCTCTTGCCGCTGACTTGAATGTAACCGCGGTTCCAGTCGATATCGCTTAGCCGTAGGTGACAGATATCGCCGGCACGCAGACCTAATCTCGCTAATAGGAGGATGATGGCCCTGTCACGGATTTGTACTGGCGTCTCGGCTCCGCAGGAATCAACGATCTTCTCAATTGTCGGGGTATCCAAATAGCGAGGCAAAGTTCCCGACTGATACCGCCGGACCGGTGGGATTGCGTGAAGAAGGGCAGCCGAACACTCTCCGCGGAAAATGAGAAAGCGCAGGTAACTACGCATGATTGTGACAACCAGAGCTGCAGACCCGGGTGCCTTAGTGAGACGGTGGCTAATAGTGTTGCGGATGCTGCCAGCGTCAAAATCTGAAGGCTGACCCAGGAGAGGCAGGCAGAACTTGATCTCTGCACAGAAGCGCGTGATGGTAGTATCAGCGCTTCCACGGTAATGCTTGAGCCAGTAGCTATAAGCATGAAGATGCTTATCCTCGCAGTCCAGCCCGCGGATGTCGGGGAGGATATTCCGGTCGCGAAGAAAGCTGAGGAAACGGCGTGCGCCTCGCGCGCGGCGAAGGGGGCCGTGGTGGCCCACGAGCCGACTATGCTTGCGACGCACCGGACAACGACAATCATGGTGGGCGTAACACTCGACCTGTTCGTTACCAGTTTCCGCCCAACGCTGTCGCGTGAGACGTACCCACGCCGCGAAATGGGCTGCCTCGGATCGGTAGCTTCTGACGATTGTGGCGCAGTACCGCTGTTGCTTGAGGAACAGGTCATAGTCAGTCAGCAGGTGAGCCAAATTATCGATGTCACCAGCCAGTTCGATGGCTCCGTGGTCCTCCAAGAAACTTACAAAACGACGAACCCGCCCCACGAACTCTGGTCTGCCCGCCCCCTGCCGCGAGAAGGAGTGACAACGACATCGATGTCCCTCGAACTGCCGAACGACAGTGTCGTCGATGGCAGATGCCGCGATACCCTTTTGGTCTATCCAGTAGAGGAAGTGACGCGCGGCCGCTTTATGGTTCGCCACTGTGCGTGAAGCCTCATTCGGAAATGAAGATAGGAAGGCCGTGATAAGTGCGTCTGCAGGCCTGGGAGCCTCGCTCTTGTCATGAACGTGACACAATGAAGCGATCGTCCTTGGTGACATGGTAGTTTCTCCAGTTTCATTAGGCCGCCCGATGCCCCTAATTATCCGGAGTAAAGTTCATGTCTTATGCTTGAAACGCCACGCCTTTGTTCGGCGTCCTCTACATAAATATCTGCTGCAGATAATTGGTGATCGGCGTGCCCGATGCCATCACCAGGGCGCGGCCGGGGTTGAAGGTGTCGATGAAGCGGGTCTTCACATAGAGATCCCAGGCGCGCTGTGAGCCATCCGGTTGCACGCCCTTCAGGTTGGCCATGTTGGTGGCGAAGGACAACTTCCTGAACTCCTGCGCTTCGTCGACGATGATCTGATCCACGCCCATCTCGGCAATGGTCAGCATGTCGTCTTTATGCGAGGCCAGCCCTTCAAGCTTGGCCTCCAGCTTTTCCTTCATGTTCTCGATACGCTTGCGGGTGATGCGGTCGTCGCCGTCCACCCGCTCCAGCAACTCGGAATAGGTGGCGATCTGCGCCTGCACCATGCCGTGCTCGAACTCGGCCGGAGCGGCGATGAACTTGAAAGCAGAATGCGTGATGATAATGCAGTCCCAATTCGCCGTGGCGGCACGGGCGATGAAGCGCCCGCGCTTGTCCTTGGCGAAGTTCTGCTCGTCCGCGACCAGGATGCGGGCGGTCGGGTAAAGCTGCAGGAATTCCCGGCTGGCCTGTGCCAGGCAGTGGCCCGGGACGGTCATCATGGCCTTGGAAATTAAGCCGAGGCGGCGTTGTTCCATGATCGCGGCTGCGATCGAGAAGGTCTTGCCGGCGCCGACCGCGTGCGCGACGTAGGTCGCACCCGAGGCGATGATGCGCCAGATCACCCGCTTCTGGTGCTCATAGAACCGAATGACCGAACTGGCGCCCGGTAGCTGCAGGTGGGCGCCGTCGAAGTGACGCGGCACCAGATTGTTATAGGCGTCGTTATAGAGGCGGGCGAGCCGGTCGGTGCGCTCCGGATCGGTCCAGATCCAGGTCTCGAACGCGCCCTTGATCTTCGCCAGCTTCTCCTTGGCCGCCTCGGTCTCGGCGGCGTTGATCTCGCGGTGCTCACCGTCTGCGTCGCGCCAGATATCCCAAATGGTCGGGATCGAGGAATGCAGCGCGTCGTCCAGCAGCTCACCGGCATGCCGGCGGGCGGTGCCCCACTCCGACGTGGCAGCGGCCTGGCCGGCAAACACCCGCTTGTCCACGGTCCAGGCGGCGATCTCCACGGTATGGCGCACGGTCGTAGCGACGCCGATCACCTCGGCGCTGAACAACTCTACCACCTCGGCCGGGACCCAAGGTGCGCCTAGCCGTGCGGTGATGTCGGAGGGCGAGAGGTCCTTCGGCTGCACCCGCTGCAGGGCATCGACGTTGCGGGCGTAGCGCGGGTCGGTCAGGGCAGCGGCCTGGGCGCGCACCAGTTTGCCGCGAACGGCACCGGACAGGTAGGCGTCGGCCGTCTGCCAACCCTTGATTCCTTCCCCATCCGCGCGGTCCGGGTCGAGGAACACCGCGTCGCCCAGTTCGGCCACGGTGTCGTCGCGGCTGCGACCGAGCAACTCGGCGATGCGGTCCATATCGGCGTGGCCGACATCGGCCAGGGTCACGGCCAGGGCGTCGGCGGCGGTGACGATCACCGGCTCGGCCGGCGGGTGGATCACCCTCTCGCTGAACACCGGCCCCTTCTTGGCGGTGCCGCTCTCCGGATCGTAGTCCTCGATCGAGGCCACCAGCCAGCAATCCGGGTCGTCAGTGAACGGCGCCAGGTTCGGGCGGCGCTGCGTCTCCGTCACCGTGCCGGTCTCGGCATCGGTGTTGCGTGTCGTGCTGGTCAGGTTGATCGGCCCGAACAAGCGCACGAAGGTGCCGTAGGCGACGCGCAGGCGCAGTTGGGCGGCACCCCAGGGCTGGTTGTCCATCTGGGCGCGCAGCACGTCGCGCAAGGCGTCACGCACCGGGATCATCCCGCGGATGATGCGGGCGTGCTTGGCGAATATCCCCTCGCTGCCCCGGCCCGATTTGACCACAACGGCGACCGGGCTGCCGTCGATGATCTGCATCAGGTCGTTGCCGATGAGGACGTAGCTGCCTTCCTTGATGGTGGCGCCCTGCGCCGCGGTGCCGACCTGCAGCCGCGCCGCCTCTTTCGGTCGTGCCGCCGGCGTCTCTCCGGATGGGCGGTGGATGCCACGCGGCAGGCGGTCGATCGCCGCCACCAGAGCCGCCTGCAGATCCTCGCCGCGAGCGCGGCAGGTATAGACGGGACCGTAGGAGCTGGTTGTCCAGGCGTGCGTGCCCAACACCATTTCAGGATGTTCGGCGAAGTAGCGGTTGGCGTGCAGGGCACCCTCGCCGTCTGTCGCCGGCAAAACCTCGGCCAAGGCGTCCCAGGCAGCGCCGCCCGGCTGCTGGCCCGGCGCACGGCGCTGGAAGAACAGCAGGTCCACGACAACCTCGGTGCCGCTCGCCGCCAGCATCGCCGCCTGCGGCATGCGGATCGCGCCCACCAGGTCGGCCATGCCGGCGATATGCGCTCGGCTCTTCGGCTCGAGGCGGTCCATGGCGTAGCGCGAGCACACAAACGCCGCCAAGCCGCCCGGCTTCAGGCGCTCGATCGAGCGTGCCATGAAATACTCATGCAGCGACAAACTCAGCTTGCCGGACGCGTCCTCGCTGCGCACCGTACGATCGCTGAACGGCGGATTGCCGATCGCCAGATCGAACGTCTCGGCCAGCCTCGCCTTGGTGAAATCCTCCTGCCGCACCCAGGCTTCCGGGTAGAGCAGCTTGGCGATGCGCGCCGTCGATGGATCCATCTCGATCGCGGTGATCGCCGCCTTGGCGCCGATCGGCTCCGGCATCAGCGCCAGGAACAGGCCGGTGCCGCACCCGGGCTCCAGCACCGTGCCGCCGGCGAACCCCATGGCCTGCACTGCACGCCAGATCGCCCGGACCATGAACTCCGGGGTGTAATGCGCATACTGCACCGAGCGCGCCAGCGCCGACAATTCCTCGGCCGAGACCAGCTGCTCCAGTTCGTGGCCCAGATCCTCCCACCCTGGACGGAACGCTTCGCCTGCACGGCGGAAGAAGCTGTTCGCCAGGTCGCTGGCGCCGAAGCCTGTGAACTTTGCCAGCCGCTCCTGCTCACCTGCCGTGGCGGGCCGGGCGGCGTCTTCGATCTCCCGCGCCAGGCGGATGGCGGCGATGGTATCGGCGGCGCGCGCCTTCCACCCCGTAGCCAGGGCACGATCGCCGGTCAGGCGATAGGTCAGGGCCGGGACGTGCGGTGCCGCCGGCGCAGCGGTGCTGCCTGCACGATCGTCTTCATCCGTGCTCTCGCGAAACCGGCTGGTGCCGGTCGAGCCGCCTTGCCCGAGGTCGAACCCCCAGCCAAGGCTGGTGCTGTCGAACAGGCCGAGTTGCGAAGGGCTGGTTTTGCTCATGGTGGGGATTCCTTTGCTGAAGGCACAAAAAAGCCCGCGCCCTGCTGGCGGCAGGGGCGGGCTCACGGGGAGAAAAGGCGTTCGGGGAAAGGCGATCAGGCGGTCGGTGTCAGGCTCTCGAGTGTCAGCCGCCGCGTCATCGGCGCTTTGGCTTATGCACTGGCACTGTCTTCAGGTTTGGCCTGCGGATCGGATCTTCCTCTGCAGGATTTTTCTCAAGACCCTTCCCCCGAAGCTGCGCGGCGGCGCGCCGGGCAAGGGCGCATTTTGCGCCCGGCCCGACCCTTGCGCGGTGTGACGCCGGGCTGCAGCCCTTCATGTCCTCCTATCGTTTCTCAGGTCTTCATCCGGCGCTTGTTCCGGTCTCCTGCGATGGCTCAGCGCGCCGCACGTACGCCTTGCATGCATGCTCCAGGCAGTAAGGCGTTCGAGATTCGACCGCAGCATCGCAGAAGCGGAATGTCTTCGTTCCTGGCTCGCCAATGGGCCAGCAGCACGTTCGACTTGCACGCCGAGTGACCGAACGGAACACGTCCTCCGGCTGCGGCAGGACGACGCTCACGGGCGGTTTGGGGGGAACCGTATTCGTGGCAGCTACAGTGACGTGAACCGGTGATGGCGTGGGACGAGGAGGCAGCGGCTCGGTGACACTGACTGGAACGATGTCTATCAGCCGCGGCACAGTCGCAGGCTTCGAGGGACGCTTTGGTTGCTCGGTGTCCTGGGCGATCGGGGACGGACGGCCAGGAAGGTTAAGGCGATGGGCCTTGCCGACGACGGCGTTCTTCGAGGCTCCGATCCGGCGCCCTATCTCGGCCGTCGAGTGTCCGTCAGCCCAAAGCTCGCGGAGGCTGTGTACAACTTCGTCGCTCCACTCGAAATTATTGCCGCTCATGATTCTCTCCTTCCTGCCTGGGTTTGTAAGGTCCGGGGTGTCCATGTGATGGAATTTGCGCCCGTGGCGTTGTGGATTTGCTGGCGCGGCGGCCGAACCAGTCACCGGAAACTGGTTTCGGTTTCCCAAAGGCGGCGATGGCTTCACTGACCGGGATGACGACACGGTGCGCGACGATCACCCCGTTCAGCAGCACGAGACGGCCGTGATCGAAGCCATGCAGCACGTCGAGCAGGTAGCTGGGATCACCGGGCAACCATCGGTGCCCGTTCCAGTACGTCAGCAATGCGTGTCGAACACCCGGATCGCGGGCAGCGATATCGCGACGGGCCGTGCGCCATTGCACAGCGCGACGGTCACGGTTGGCTTGCTCGGTGACGATCCAGCTTTGCACGCGCTTATCCATCACGTCGTCGATGCTGGGTTGCGTCTCCGCGATCAGCGATCCCAGGAGCGGAAGGGACTCCCGCTGTCGTCGCTGCCAACGCGTGGCTGCCAGCCGTTTACGGTTGGTGACGATGTACTCGCACCGGGGCCGACGAGAGAACCTCATGATCCCGGATCCTGCAGGACAGCGGCAACCCTTCGTGCCTCTTCCCAACACTCCGCGTCCGGTTCGCCAGACTGGGCAGCCCAGTCGAGCAATTCCGTCAGCACCGCGCGCAATCGAGGCGCCGTCGCAAACAGCCTGGCATTACGAAAGTCCTGCTCGTCCAGGTGACGGACGAACTCATGCTCCTCAGTGCAGTACAGTAGCTTGCCCGGAACCAGGCAGACCGTGCGGCCTTCGGCACCGTCCTCGCGATCCACGATCAGGATTTGGCCATCGTCACCAGGGAGGCGGTTCGCAGGAATGATCTCCCAGAATGTTTTGGAAGCGCCGGCCATCACGCCGCCTCCGCATCTGCTGCAGAGGCGGACTTATCGTCGGCATCATCCTGGCGGTCGTGCAGCGTTTCCGCGTAGGCCGGGTGAAACGCGAGCAGGTAATCGGCAATGCGCTGAGCGTCGGCAGCGGCGCGGAATATCTCGCGTTTGTCCTCTTTCAGCTTTGCGGCCCAGGACGCGATGTAGTTGACGTGATTCGGAATGTCGCAGGGCAGGTCAAGGACACCGCCGATGAAGACCGATGCCAGTTCTGCCCGAAGTTCCTCCTGCGCGTAGCCAGCCGAGCCGAAGCGGTTGGTGAGGTCCCGGTCGAGGCGGCTTTTCGCACCTGTCCAGTGCGATGCCTCGTGCAACGCCGTAGCCGCAAAGGCTTCGGGCGAGTGGAACGATTTTGGCTCTGGCAACTGGATGAAGTCGAGCGACGGACTATAGAACGCGCGATCGCCGCCAACCCGGATCACCGCCCTGCTGTTCGTCAGGATGACGTCGGCGGCTTCCGGCCGCTGCCACGGGGCTTCGGTCGTGTCCGGGGCGATGTAGTCGGGGATGCCCTCGATCTGGGATCCGTTGAACACGGTATAGGCGCGCAACATGGGGATCGCCCTGGTGCGGTCCTCGGCATCCGGGGCAGCACCGCGATCTTCGACCAGCATACGCTTGAAAAAGAAGATGGTAGTGCCGCGCTCGCCTTTGCGTACCTGCCAGCCACGATCCGACGCTTGTTTATACGAGCAGAACCGTGGATCGCCGCCGAGTGCGAACGATGTCATCGCCAACAGCAGCACGTTGATGCCGTGGTAGCGGCGCCCGGTCGTGGCATTGATCGGCATACCCGGAGCGCCATTCTTCCATGGTTGCTGCCAGGGCTTGCTGCCGGTCTCCAGGGCCGCGACAATCCGATCCGTCACCTCCTGGTAATGGTCGCGCCGGTCGGTGAACGGCTTGCCGCTGCGGTGCTTCATCATCGGGGATTTATCCTCTCAGGGTTCTCTCAACCCCATCCCCGCCCCGCCTGGAGGCTGCCGGTGCAAAGGCGCGCTTGCGCGGGACCGCAGGCGCTTGCGCCGAGGCCTACCCTTTGTCGCCGGCGGACGCCATGCGGTAGCTCGTCCCTCTTCCTCTGTTCAGTTCATCGATTGGATCTTCAACTTCTGCATTGTCATCTCAGCAGTTGCTCAAAGCGCAATGCCGCCGAGTGACGATCGAGGTGCAGCGAGCCAGCTATGATCTGTCCCGAGGTGCGATTTCAGCCGGGCACCAACCGCGGGCTTTGGCCGCAAGGCGCGTGACCATCGTTCCTTGGCGATCCACGCATTCCGGTTCGACCGGGCACGGCGCCGGCTATGCCAGCCTCGCCCGCCGGCGGGACCGTCGCAGACCCATCCACTTGCACGCAGGCTAGTGCCTGCTTCATCAGCACGGATGTAGGTGATGATGCGCTTGAAACCGCGGCGCTCGGCTTCGGCGGCAGCGTGCGCGTACAGCTTGGAGCAACATTCCAGCGCAGCATCGGGTCGAGGTCGCCACGGATGCAGAGGCGGTTCACCTCGACGATTCCACGTCCGTTGAAAGCGGGCGCTACGGGGTTGCCGACGGTGACGACGCCCATCAGCGAGGAACCGTTCATCACGCCGCTGCCAAACCGCCACGCATGCGGTGGTCCGCAGTGTCGATGGTGGCGAGCGATGAAGGCGCGGGCGGCGGGGAAAGAAATCGGTGTCAGACGAAGCTTGAAGTCGAGCACCGGGGCGTTGCCCTGCCCGTCACTGACGCGGCGCAGACTATGGCCGGTCAGTTCCTCAGCGCCAAGATGGCGCAGCAGGGCCCGGCCCCAGGCCGGGTCGGCGTCGATCTCGGACGCAATCTGCTCCAGCAGACCGGTGCAGCAGGTCACAAGCTGGAAATTGCCGTCCGTCCAGATGTCGTGGATCGATAATTCTTCAGGTTCGCCGCACAGAAGGCAGGTTGAACTGTCATCGGTCATGGTCAGCCTCCAGAAACGCGAAAGGCCCGCGCGATGGCGGGCCCTTCGGGTCGGCGGATAAAGCGGTTAAGCTACGCGACGGCAGGGTAGCCGGGCCGGCTCGGGTCGGCCTTGTCGATCGTCCTCATCCAGGTCTCCTGGCCAAGCCCGTTGCGGCTGTTTGCGAGATCGAAGCCATTCGGCTTGCGCGACCCTTTGACCACGCTCACGGACACCATGAACGAGACGTCCGGGTGCTGCTTTGCCACGTCGTCGCCGAAGGTCTTAATCAACGGGATGATATCGACGATGCTCTTCGCCTCGATGCGGCTGCGTCCGAGGCAACTGCCGAGGAGTTCAATGACCATGCTTTCGTAAGGACGGCCAGGTGTCTGTTCGTGATGACCAGGCAGTGCCGTCAGGGTGAAAGTTGCCAAGGGACGTCTCCGGGTATGCGACATCCGTCCCCGGCATCCCATGATGCCGGGCGAGATGGATGCGGGTGAACTGAGCAAGCGTCTGAACCTCAGACGGGGGTGTCGGCATCCTGAAAGCCGGGATGCACGACAGGCAGACGGGCTGCCTGGGTGGCTGTGACGAGAGCCGCGGCGTGCGTTTCGCAAATGGCAGCCATCTGGTCGTGCCGGGCGGCCTGGACCTCCCATCCTGGGCCGCGCAGCCGCACCTCAGCTGCACGGCTGTGATGGGATGCCGCGATGTTCAAAGCCTCGTTCGGGTCATGGACTCTCCAGCGCAACGCCTTGCAGAACGCGGTGTCGGCGATCTCAGGATGCGTGGGGTCGGTGCAAATGGTCATGACACTCTCCAGAAATGCGAAAGGCCCGCACGGTGGCGGCCCTCTCGATGGTGGACGGGATTGGGTGGGACGGATCAGGCGGCGAGCCGTCCCATCCTCTGCACACAGGCACGGTGCAGGTCGCCCACAAGGGCATCGATCGACCGGATGGCCTCGCCATAGTGGCTGGGCTCGATCGACCGCGTGACCTCCAGGTCATCACAGAAACTGCCTGTCTGGCTGGTTTCCAGCAGGACGATGGCGTCTAGCTTCAGCACCCTGGCGAGCCGAACCACGAAGCGGCCGACCCCTTCCGCAGCCCCATCCTCGCGGTAGGACCGGTCGAGGCCGCGATTGATCGCCGCGATCGACGGACCGTAGAGCTCCATGTCGCGCGGCCCGAAGATGCTGCCGTTCGCCGGCTGGTAGCCCCACTGCCAGGCGTATGATTCTTCACGCCGCCCGTCGATCTGGCACTGGAAGCGAAACCGGTCGAGCCGGAGGGTCTTGCGGCCGTCATCGCCTTGTCCGAGCACCCGGTAGTCTCCATACCGGATGGATCGCCGCTCCGCGTCCTGCATGACGAGCGTGTCGAAGTGCGCGTAGACGTCGCCGCCGCTGACAGTGCTGACCCATGGCCGCAGCACGAGGGCGTAGCGAGGGGGGAGCTGTTGAACCATTGGCCTGAGTCCTCTCGATGAACCGGAGCATCCGGCGGGTGCTGGGAAAGAGGTGTTATGGGTTCGCGCCGTCATGGGACGCCCGCAGCGTCGAGGGCCTTGCGGGCGCGCAAGCGCCATTGTGCAAACCAGTCCACCAGGTCGGCGCCGGAGACCGACAGGTCCTGGTCGTCGGGTCCGTTGAATTGCTCGATCCACGCCTTGGTGGCTTCGTCCAGCACGTCGGCCATCAGCTTGCTGGCGGCAAACAGGCCAGCATTGGCGTGCGCCTCGGCACAATGCGCTGTGCCCTCACCGATCGGGTGAACCTTGCCGATCCACTGCGACGTGGCTGCGACCTGAACGCCCCAGGTGGCAATGACCGATCCGTCATGCATGATCTGCTGTGTCGCCACCCATCTCCAATCCCCTGGCGTGGGATCGGCGAGGCGGGTTCCCGGCCGGCTCAACGCCGCACCGTCGCGAACTGGCTGTGCAGGCTGACCGTTGAAGCTTCATCCGCGAGCAAACCGGGTGCTGCCAAAACCGCATAGCATGCGATTCCGAACAGCAAGCTTCCTGTCACGAGTATCACGTATTTCATCATCGTCATCCGCCTGTCCTCCTGATGTCGTCTTCTTGTCGAAGACCTCATCCGGCAGGCGCGGCGGCGAAGGCGGGGCAAGGGCGCGAAGCGGGCCAAGGGCCGAACCCTTGCGGCGTCAAGGCCGACCGCGGCAGCCCTCTCCCCCCCCTCTCAACATCCTAATTGATCTCAGGACGCAGCAGTGGTGTTCCTAAATCGAAATAGTAAGTGTCCGAGCCTGACACGCTGACACCCGCCGATTGATATGCTGGTTGTTCCGAGCAAGGTTGGAGCGATTGTGGCGTGCGATATGAGCGTGAGTCTTCGCGTCGCCATGTGCTGGCGCATCGGCAGTCGGGTTCAACCCAGGTGTCATACTGCCTGCGCCATGGCCCAAACCGATCAGGCGTCGAACATTTGCACAGTGCAAAGATCACATTTATATGGCCTGACTAACATATGCACTTGACGGCATATGTCTTCTATAAGATAATAATGGCATGAAGGCGGCGCTAATCCAGTCGGAAAAACAGCTATTTGAGGACGGGGCAATTCGTCAGGTTAGGATTTGGCTGGTATCCGAGCCGGTTCCCCCTTCAACACATCGCCTCAAATACAGCCTAGTCTACGTGGTGCACGGCGTTCGAGTGATCGGCTTCGACAATGAGCGGGGTAAAGGTGATCACTACCACTTGCATGGGACCGAGACGCCTTACGACTTCCAGGGTATCGGCAAGCTACTAGCAGACTTCAGAACGCTTATCGGTCAGGAGAGGGGGGAATGAACATGGCGAGCAAGTTAATTTTCCGAGTGGGCGTGAGCCTTGAGGAGATCGACCGCGAGATCGCTGCAAATGTCGATGCTGCCGTTGCCGCCGCCGAACGGGGCAAAAACATCGAGACAAAGCGCACGATCAGCTTTGAGAATTGGGCTACGTTCTTTCGTTCTATGACGCCGAACCGCATTGCAATCCTTGAGCACGTCTCCGCGCATGACATGATTGCGAGCACGCGCGCCCTGTCGGTTGCGTTAGGCCGGGACTATTCCGGCGTTCATGCTGACGTTGCAGAACTGGTGAAACTCGGACTTCTCGAACGCGATGGTAACGCGCTCCGCTGTGAGATCGGGCCAGACGTTGCGGAGCTGGTAGCGGCGTGATGAACGAATACTCTGCCCATCTGGGGGACGTATGAAGCCTTATACCCGCTCAATAATTGAGCTATTTGATGGCAAGAAGCGATTTCTGATTCCTCTGTATCAGCGTCAATATGCTTGGAAAGTCAAACCACAGCTCAACCTTCTTTGGGAAGATGTCGAGCGGGCTATAAGCCGCTTAACTACCGACAGAGCATCACTATCGCCACACTTCATGGGTGCGATAGTTATAGCTCAAATAAAGACATTCGGTAAACAGGTACAAGCATTTGAGATTATCGATGGACAGCAACGTTTAACAACGTTTCAGTTACTCCTGTCGGCCTTACGAGACGTGGCAATCTCTGTGGGCTCCAAGTATGCTGACGAAACGCAAAAATACCTTTTGAACGATGGAGTGATGGAGAACCCTTTAACCGAGAGGTTCAAGCTCTGGCCTTCCCTGACGGATCGCCGCTCGTTTGTAGAGATAATTGATCGCAATACTGATCTCGATGCGATTGCTCTTCGTCCGGTTGATGAGGATGGATTGGTCCGACAGTCGGTGGCAGCTCATGCCTACTTCAAAGACGTTATTACCAAGCACGTCATGCATGGGGGTGAGTTTGACGAGTATCGTCTCGAAATCCTTTTCGAGGCCTTGAAGGATGGCTTGGCGGTGGTGTCCATCGAGCTTGAAGGTGGCGACGATCCACAGACGATCTTCGAGACACTCAATAGCCGAGGGGTTGATCTTACCCCAGGCGACCTAATGAGGAATTTCATCTTCCAAAGGGCGAAAGGGCTTGGCCAAACTGATGATGGTTCCCTGATTGTCGACAAGCTCTATGAAAAGCACTGGCTTCCGTTAGACCGCCTGTTCTGGAACCATATAGAACCCCGTGGGCGTCAGTCGCGCAGGCGGCTCGATTGGATGTTGACAGATCACCTTGCTATGCAGATCGGCAACCTGGTCTCAGTCGAAACTCTGTTCGAGGACTACCGGCGCTGGATCCTGGATACCAAGCCATACACCACGATTGAGGCAGAACTAGAGTCGATCACAGCGACGGCCCTTGTCGAAAAACGTTTATTCGACAAGCAGAGGGGTGACCCACTGGGTGATTTCGGGCGGTTCGCGGATGACTTCGACGTTTCCACGGCCATGCCCCTGGTTATCTATCTCGCAACCGAGGCACAGGTAGGTGCCAAGCTTAAGCTGGCGCTGGCTGTGTTGGAGAGTTTCATTCTAAGGCGCGACATATGCGCGCTCGATATCAAAAACTATAATAAGCTATTTGTAGGTCTCATTGCTCGGCTTCGAGCTGCGGAAGGCTGCAAAGTAGATGCCTTGATAGCTGATCTTTCAAGCCGTGTGCTCGAAATCGATCGCTGGCCAGACAATCATGAATGGCGGCAGGGGTGGATTGGCCGAGATCAATACAAGCCAAGACGACAGCCCCGCCTCCGGTATCTTTTCGAAGCCATCGAGCAACAAAAACGTACAGCCTTGAATGAGAACATTGAAATAAAATCTGCTCTGACCATCGAGCACATCATGCCACAGGGATGGACAGATTACTGGCCGATACCAGGATTTGATCATCTTGAAGATGATGACCTAGACCCTGAGCATGTTGCCCGGCAGACTGAACGTCACGGCACAATCAACAAGCTGGGCAATCTAACCCTGTTGACGCAGAACTTGAACGCCACCGTCTCGAACGGGCCATTCTCAGTGAAGATGCCAGCCGTTCGCGCTCATTCGAGTCTTGCGCTCAATCGCGAGCTGAATGCCTATGATCATTGGGACGAGGAGACTATCGCTGAAAGAGCCGCCGGACTTTTTCAAGTTGCGTGTGCAATTTGGGTTGCGCCCTCAAGAGATAAGCCTCTTGTGATATCGACCGACTTAGGTGACGTGGCTGCCCTACAGCGGGCAAGCCTTCCACCTCATGGGACGGTCTGTCACTTCACCTATGGTGGCACCAAATACACGGGCCGGATTGATGGCGAAACGCTCCTGGTGAATAATATACCCGGCGCTTTTAGTTCTTTCTCTGCCGCGTCCAAGGCCATCAGTCAGACTAGTCGTAACGGTTGGAATGACTGGCACTTAGAAGATGGGCAAGGGCACCTCGTCCTTGCCGATGATTGGCGGAAGCAGCAAACAAAGTAGTGGGTTCGGGCCTAACGAGAGCTTCCACCTGATTCGGCTGGCTTAGTGTCAGGACCTTGCTCACCAGGCAGCTCGCCATATCGTCCTCCAGGAAAATAGCCGTATAGCGTAGAGGGAGCGACACCGACGCGCCGAGCGATTTCGACAAACGGTGTGCTTCCTTCGCCCAAAAGCACCGTGGCATGTGCCAGATCCTTTTTCCCGAACGTGCGTGGTCTGCCTCCCCTTCTCCCCCTCGCCCAAGCTGCTGCTAGTCAAATCCCCGTACGATCGCGGATCACATCACGCTCTAACTCTGCCAATGCTGCGAACAGGTGGAAGGCAAGCCAATCGGTCCGACAATCAATCTGTCCGTCTTCTCATTTGCCTACATCGATTCCTGACAAATGGCACATGACCGCTCAATGATCGTTTGACGGATAGGAGTGCCAAACTAAGCGGGGCGCCGTGTTGGCGCGTTTTGAGCCGTAAGCTGCCCTTCCACTTTGGAGAAGGAAGCCGAGGTAAGCTGACGTGGATCGACGGAGGTTATGTTCAGCTGCTGTCGATCGATCTCCTCGGTCAGACCCCGGGTTGCTTGGCATCCAGCAAGAGACCCCAACGCTGATGAGGGGTCCTGGACCACGCCGACTGCCATCAGGAGTAAAGAACTTCAGCCTATAGTCATTTGGATCGTAGTCCGAGATTAGTCTGATGATTGTCGGGAGCGGCCAACGTCATCCCGCGCCTCGGTCGTCGCGGACGCGCGGCCGAGATATCGGTATAGGGTAGTACGACCCACGCCCAGCTCCCTAGCCACGGACGCCCGGCTCGCGCCTGGACGTCCGAGCATGGCCATTATCTGGTCGGGCGAGGAGTTCGCCAATTTTGGCTGGACCCCGGGGCGGATTCGACGTTCGGCCATGGTGTCGCCTCGGTGCTGGGCCCGAAGCCCCTCCCAGCGGTCCATGCAGCTTGACAACGCGTCCA
The DNA here is from genome assembly GCF_013201075.1 of Lichenicola cladoniae. Lineage (NCBI taxonomy): Bacteria > Pseudomonadati > Pseudomonadota > Alphaproteobacteria > Acetobacterales > Acetobacteraceae > Lichenicola > Lichenicola cladoniae. Next base: position 369,029 of record NZ_CP053709.1, read on the forward strand.
CGACCCGCGCCTGCGCGCGGCCCTCCGGCGTCGTATCGATGTCGATGCCTTCTTCGAGGCAACGGATATGCACGCCTGCCGCTCGGAAACGTGACAGGGACCGCAACACCCGGCCCAGTGGCCGGCCGAGCCTGTTGAGCGCCACGATCACGAGGACGATATCCCCTCCCGTCATCTTGACGATCCCGCGCAGGACCGGGCGGCGTGTCACGTCAGTCTCATGGTGTATTCTTACCGCGCCGGCCTGCCTGAGGCGTGCCGCGTCAATACAGCCCGCTTCGGTTTCCGCCGGTTGGTCCACGTAACCCTCGACTGAGTTCCCTGTAGTTGTGATCACCATCCCTCCGACATCGCGTCGATCACGTCCTGTCGGGCGAGCACGGCCGAACAGCTCTCCCAATCGAGATCGTCGATGCTGGACTGATATCGCAGCCTGAACCTGTCCGCCTGGTCCGGTAGGCGGCGCAGAAAGGTTCTGGCCTCGTCGCGCCCCTGCAGGATCGCCCTAGTCCATTCATCGTCCAACGCGTCGGGAAACTGGCGGAACATCGTCCATATGTTCTGGAATCGCTCTGACAGCACAGCGAAGACGTCATCCTCCACGCTGTCGCCATAGCGAAGGTTCAGGACGTCGATGGTGTCCCTGGACTGCCCAATGCGCTGGACCCGTCCTTTCCGCTGTTCGAGCTTTGCGGGATTCCAGGGCAGGTCAAGGTTGGCCAGCGTACCCAGGGCTTGGAGGTTGAGGCCCTCGCACGCGGCGTCGGTCGCGATTAGCAACTTGATCCGCCGCTTGGCGACCTCGCCCTTAATGAGTTCGCGATCAGCCTTGATGCTCGTACCTTCCTGGAAGATCATCGACTTGCCCAACCCGCCGTAGAGACCGATCCGCTCCTGTGGGAACACGGCTGCCAGTGTCCGCGCCAGCCAGTACGCCGAATCGTAGTACTGACTGAATACGATGCAGCCGTGCTCCAGCCACCCGGATCGCAAATAATCAGCCACAATGCCGCCCTTGGGATCGGCGCCTTGATCCCTTGTGAGGGCATCCAGGCGGCCGATAACCCTGGTCAGCGCATTGCGCTCGTCCGCCGTCAGGTTCCGGATGCTCTCCTTCTCCTCCGCCGTGGCGGGAACGTCGGATTCCTCCCCATCGTCCGGCGCCGGGTCGCCCCTCAGCAGCTTCTTGGCGGTGCTCAGCCCGGCCTCGACGGTGGAGCCGATACGGCGCAGCAGGATAGTCTTGAGGAAACCCGAACCGCGGACCCGCTGGCCTACAAGGTCGCAAAACTCGCGCGCGTCGTCGTACGCCTGGCGGAGGAGGAGCGGCATCAGGATCGCGCCCTCCACGAATCCCGGCGCGTCCGGCCGCGGATGGGTCGCAACTTCCACGCGCCGGATGTAGGGCTCCCCCGTCCTTGGATCGATGACTCGTTCGATCATCTCCCGCTTCCGCAGCACCACGTGACGGACGATGGGGTTGGATGACCAGAATGCTTCCTCGAACCCGTTCGCCAGGCGACGCTTCGAGGGACCGGTGAGATGCCGGAACTTGCCCTTGGCGGACGACACATCGTCCGGGAGGTCCAGTTCGGTGCGGATCGCCTTGAACAGGGAGGCCGGCGGTTCCCCGGACGGCGCCAGCGGGTTCGCGATCAATTCGAACCGTTCGACCGGATCCTCTGGCAGCGCGTTCCTCGAGAGCAGCAGGTCAAGGACGCGAGCGGGGTCGCCCTTCCACGGACTATTGCCATCGCCCAGAACGTGCGGCGCTTCACGGCCCAGCACGTCCACCAGGTCCCATAGCTCTATCGGATCGAGCTGTATGGGCGTGGCCGTCCCGAGCAGGACGTGGCGGCTGCGGGACGCCACCACGCGCATGAATTCCAGGAGGTTGTTCCCTTCGGCCGACCTCGATCGATCCTTCAGGTCCTGGCGCCGCGCCTTGTGCGCTTCATCCAGCACCACGCAGGCGAACCTAGCCTTCTCCAAAGCGGCCCGTTCGACCGAGGGCTGTACGATCAGCCCCGTGGAGACGATTCCGATCCGGTAGGGGCAGCGCGTCACGTCCTGTGCGTCCCTGCCGGGGATCAGGTGGCCCATGTGGTCCAGCCAGCAGTCCCGCTGCGTCCAGACCGCCGACGGGATACTCAGCCTGTCCCACAGTTCGATTTGCCATTGCATGGTCAGTGTCGCCGGCACCAACAGGAGGACAGGCCCGGGATCGAGCAGGGCCAGTACGAGCGCGGACATGCCTAACGACATCGTCTTGCCGAGGCCGACTTCGTCGGCCAGCAGCAAGCGAGCCTTCCCGTGGCGATGCCGGTGCTGCTGCACAAGGGCGACGAAGTTCTTCTGCCAGGGATACAGGCGCTCACCGTCCCGGTAGACAGGCGCCTCGACGGCGACGGCGGCGGCCGCGTTCTCGACCTCACCCGCCCCCACCTTCGTGCGCCACTCGGCCACATCCCTATACTCGGACCGCTCCGCGACCCGGCCGATCTCGGTGATGACGGCATCGGGCAGCTCGTCGCCCCTGGCCCATAGGTCGTCGAACTCGGCTTGGACCCAGTCGACGCCCTCCGCGCTGTGGTCCTCCCAGACGATCTCGTAGTTCAGGCTCCATCCCGAAGCGGTCTCGTTGACGGAACCCATGAAAGCCATGGCAGTCCCATCTACCTTGCGGATCACGCCCGCCTTGCCGTGCACGAACGGGGCACTGTCACGCGCCAGGACCCTGACCTGCAGCTTTCCGCTTCTCAGCAGGTCGAACAGGCGGCGATAGCGAGGGCGATTTAGGAGGCCGTCCAGTTCCGGCGGGACGTCCATCCACTCCTTGACGATTGCCGCCGCCCGCGCCGCCCGGATGTCTTCAGGATTCAGTTCGGCGTTGCACACGACCCGCACAGTGCCAGCGACGGCTTCGATCTCCTCGCCCGCCACCTCAAGGACAGAGGAGCGGAAGTAGCCGGCGATGCGGTCGTAGGCCGACGCTCCACGCAGTTGGTCACGCAGGACCGAATGGCCGAGATTTTCCCGGCGGGATGAGAACCGCCGCAGCCATGTCCTGTCATCGGAGGGAGCGGCGGGTATGTCCATCGGTGGTCAGGCCATGATGCGGTCGATTGCCACGGCCCCCGCGAGGACCTCCGCCGCCGTGCATTCTGCCTCCTTGCCCGGCGCCTTCCTGGCGGCCAGAAAGCGGGCGATCTCGATGATCGTCTGCCGCCGCTTCCAGTAGTCGGGTACCTCCTGCTGGAGGTAGCCGATCGCCTTGCGGGCGTTGTCTTCCCCCATAACGGTGTAGATTCCAAAAAGGACGTGGCGCACCAGCGTGGAGCCGAAGTCGCCCTCGCCGAGATCCTGGCCCCTGAAGTCGGCCGCCCATTTCAGGCGGGCATCGTTTGCATCGCCTCGTGCCAGCAATCGACGATGGTCGTCGAGGCCGAATGCACGGGCGAACTCCGCGTATGAGCTGAGTTCCTTGCCGCCGCCCGCCTCCACTTCGATCATCTTGAGGTAGAACCGGGCTTCGCGGGGCATGGCGTCCCAAGTGGCCTTCGATAGCCCGTCGGGCACGAGGTAGTTGTTAGCAATACCGACGGCGCGCTCGATGAATGACTGAATCTCGGTCTTCTCGCCCTTCTTCCTCTCGCGCAGGACCTCGGCGCCCACGTCCTTGCCCTCGATGGTCCCGTAGCCGGTGACAACGCGGAGCGCGGCTGCGTACGCCGCTAACTGCAGGTCCGCATCGGTGAAGTGCCTGGTTCCACCTTCGCCAACCGCGTCATCCAAGGCGTGCATGCCGCGGATCTGTGCCACGACTTCGTCCTCGACCTCCGCGAGGACATCCTCGGCCCACCCGTTGCGCGCGTCGAGCCGCTTGCGCAGGACGAGGATCACCGTTCCCTGCACATAACTTCCCGCTGTAACGAACTTTTCCGTCTCGGTGACGACGCACCAAGCGGCTGTAACTCGTAGGCCGGCCGCCCAGAGGATCATTGCCAAGTCGGCCCATACCGAAGCATCTTGATGGGTAAACATAACGATCTGCTGACCGTCATCAGCCATCATCTTCGTCATGGCGCGATATGCGCTGATCATCGAACGACGGAACTCAGTACTCTTGCCTTGGATTGCCAATGCGCGGCGGCTGTCCCATGGCCATCTTGCGAACGCACGCGGAGGATCGCGACGAAGCCATGCAATGAAGAACTCTGTTATCTCGTGGTAATGGATTGCATCCGCGTAGGGTGGATCAGTAATGTATAAGTCGCTGATAGTATGAACGTCATGTGCTGGCTCGACCCCTACAGATTTCCCAGTCTCGATGAATGATGGCCTTCGATAGCCCTCAGCCATGATATCTTGCAGGTAGCTGAATGTACGGCAGCCATAGTTGTAGAATGTTGTGAATGCCATGTTGTCGAACAACTGGGTGGGCTTGGCCCTGCCGGGATCCATCCTGCTCAGCCGCGTGCTGTGGTCCGCCATCTTGCAGAATACGACTGCCAACCCGGCCTGTACATCCTGCTCTGCCTCCTTGATCACCTCCTGCCGGTATAGGGCGAGCAGCAGTAGTTGCCTTGGATGGAACAAGTGATGCCAATGTGTCCAGCCCCGGCCGCGTATTACTTCAGTGGTCTTCGCGCCGGGCATGATCTCCATATCCGGAACAAATCCTTCGGCCTGCCAAGCCATCAGGTTTGTCCGGACGTAGTCCGCAACTTGTCGCTCCCGCTGCCAGTCAGAATTGTCCGGTGCGGTGTAGAGATCGGAGCCGTCCCTCGCACCGATCCAACGGATGCAGGCAAGCCGTTCTTGATAGATGTCTCCAAGCTGCGGCTCAATATCTTCAAGGGTCCATTGACGAAGCCCGTTAGTTCGCTCGCGTCCCACGCGGACGTCTCCGCGGACAGATTTTAGCGAACGCCGGTAGGTGACACCTGCGATGGTGTAAACTAGGTCATCGCCCTGACACGTGCCTGTTGCCGCCGATGCCATCTGCTCGTCGGTTGCTCCTACAATGCAGCACAAGTCGAAGCGCTTTTCGGCGTTGTCCTCAACTAGCTGGAGAACGACCTTCTTCCACTTGTGCACGATCCAGGTCGGTGACATCGGCACCATCCACCCGGTCGTGGGGCAGCGCGTCTCCAGGCAGTAAAGGAACGCCTTGGCGCGGTTGCGGTCGGCGTCGTGCTCAACCTCCATCTCGGTCAGGCGCCTGTCCACGGCCTTGCTCACGCGGTCCTGCGCCGCCGCCAGGCGTGACCTGTATTCGTCGGTTCCGCCCACGACATTCAGCGCCGCCCAGGTCAACATCGCGGCGATCGGGTTCAGGTCGGTTGCCTCGACCTCGCAGCCCATGCGGGCGGCCTCGAACGGGATGCTCCCGCCGCCGGAGAACCGGTCGCTGACCCGGGGACGGTGCCCAAACCTCTTGATGCCTAGCTGTTCAACAAACTCGGGGGTCGAAGCCGCGGTCGTATCATAGTAAATGTTGATTTCAGCCCAAGCGGCGGGGTCGACCCACTCGTCCAGTTCCTCGGGTCGGAGGCAAAAGTCTAACTTCTGCCTGTAGGTCATTCGCCTGAACGCGAGCGCGTCGCCCTGCTTCCGCAGCGCCCGCCGGGCCGCGACCATTGGCGACCATCGGCGCGTGCCGCCGTCCGCGTCTTCATCCTCCTCGCAGACATCACCTACCACAGCTCTAAGAACCTCGATCGGCACTGAGCGCCAAGTTGGCTTCCCGTCCAGATCCTCGATCAGGGTATCGGAGATGGGCCCTGGTAGGTGCCTTAGAGCGTAGTCGGCCGTGATAGATGACCGCCATTTCGCCTTAAGCCCATCCTCGAAGTGAACGGTCTTCTCATCGGCGCTGAGGAAGGGGGCGGCCTCGTCGGCTTTCATCGTCGTGGTATGGCGGCGCCATAGGCTGGCGTCGTCCATGGCCATCAGGCGGAGGAACATCGCCATGTCGCGCGCGCGGCTGGCATCGTCGTCACCCGTGGCGGGCAGCAAGGAGGCCAGGACGCAGGCGTGGACCAAGATCAGCGGCTTGCGGCCTTTCCAGTAAGAACTGGTGGCGGTCAGCGTCTGATTGCCCTTGGAATCGCGTTCCACAAAGCTCTCGCTTGACAGCCGCGAAACGGGGAACACCGTCTCGATCAGCGACGGTGCCAGCGCGGACCATCCGGTCATGCCGGCGAGTGCCGAGGACAGGTCATGGGGCATGGCTCCCTCCCGCATTGGCGGCTAGGTCGATCCGCCCGGCTTTCGCTTGACTGCGAAACAGCCCCTGCGACTCGCGGTCACCCTCCCGGTCCTTGTCGCGGACGCGCCGTCCGGCCTTCGTCACTTGGCCCACTGGTCCCGAGACCGGGTTCTCCGTCATCGCTATCATTAGAGCCCGGCGCCACCCCATGTCCCTGTGGAGGAGTGCATCACCGGTCGCAGCCGCGGCGAGGCTATATAGCGACCATCGTTGTTCCTGCGAGAGGCCGAGCCAGTTCGCTAGCGCTACAGGGATCTTCTCGACGGGTGCATTCTCGATCGACCACGCCAGGAGGACCAGTTCTTTGCCCAGCAGCCGGTCGATCGGGATGTCCCCCGATGTCCATCTTCCCGTCCGCATCCCCCGTGGCTTCAGGCGCCGGTTAAACTCCGCCCGGACGGCGTCGGACACCTCGTTCCACCGGGAGCGCTCGACGATCGCGCGTACCACCCGGTCTCCCTCGGACTCGGATGTGCCCTGCGCGCCGTAATCCTCGATGATCGTGACCGGGTCTCTGACAGCCCGCGAGATGCTCACTACGAACCGGTGCTCCTCGGCCGATCCAGAACCGCCGAAGCCGGCGCCGGACCCGCTCACTGGACCACGTCCTTAACGTCGTACGCCTGGCCGATCGCGTTCGAGAACCCGTTCAGGTCAGTGCCGGTTTCGAAACTGACGACGGGCGCGGCTAGCGTCACCTCCCCACCTGGGACCCTGGCCTGGAGGTCTGCAAGCACGCCCTCCATGTCCGACGCGGGCAGGCCCAAGCCTTCACCCATGACCAGGCTCGCGAATGCTTCCGAATCCTCCCTGCTGGTCACGTTGATCTCAAGTCCCATGATTGTCGCCTGGGCGTCCTTCGCCGCCTTGACAGCGTTGTAGGTGTCTTCAGTCGTCCGGAACTTGAGCCGCGCCTTCCATTTGGCGGGCCGGTTCGGATCGATTTCTGGCGCTTCGGCACCTCCACCTGTCCCGCTCCTTGGGGGGAAGCGGTAGGTTACCTTCTCCGACCTGACGCCCTCTCTCTCGGCAATCGCAGCGAAAGTGCATCCGCCGTCGCCGATTTCGATAGGCCCCGTGTACGGCGTGCCCGAGGAGGCCGGCTCGCTGTCATCCATCGTGAAGCGGATTGCGGCGCCTGGCGGTATTGAGGAGAGCGCCATCCGGCGGGTCGTGGCCCCGGATTGGGGGTCGATCTTCACCTCGATCTTGCCGGTCCAGTGCACGGGGTCCCCGGTCTCGTGATGGCCTTCCGTGCCGACGGTGTGCTTAGTGTCCACGCATAGGAACCACAGGGACACCTTGTCGCTGTCCAGGACCTCCCCCGTCACGATGGGCGAGGCCGCCGAGACGCTGGAGGTCGGTGCCCAATGCACCCGGTCGCCATGGACGGCCTTGACCTCCAAGCTCGTCTTTCCTGTCGTCTCATCCCGTGTCCGTGTCCTGCAGATGACCCCGGTCCGATCGGGCGGGAACGGGGGCTTCTCCACGTAGCCGCCGGGGTGGACGCGCCAAAGCTTTCGCACCTCGACGCACTGGTCGCGGATATGATCCAGGCCACGCGGCGGCAGCATCACGAAGCCCTGCTGCATCGCGGCGGCGCGCTTCACGTCGACCCAGGGCACGCGCTTGGCCGAGAACAGGTCGGATTCAATGCGCGTCCGCAGGCCGTCGAACTCGTCATCCACCTTAGGTCGGAACTTCCGGGCGTCGGTGAGGACCTTCTTGATCTGCTCTTCGCCATCGTAGTGGTTGGCGGCAAACGTCATCCGAACCGCGGCCGCGCGCAGGCCCCTGGCCTGGGGGTAGTAGACGGCCTTGAAGGTCTCGATGACATGCGTGCTGAAGGCGGCACTCTTGTCCTCCAGCAGGCGGCGCGCTTCCACAGCCTGCGGTGAACCCTCCGCCAGGCGTTGGCGGTCGATGATGTCCTTCACGACGTCCTCGGCCGCCTTCAACTCGCGGGCCGCCATGTTAAGGTCCGTCATTCCTCCCGCGTCGCCAGTCAGAAACAACAGTCGGTTCTTATATTCCGCCTCTTCCCAAACCTTCTGCGCGACTGGGTTCAGGCCGTCCTGGTGCGGCTCGATGATGACGAGCAGCACCGCGTCCTGTTCGAGGACGATGCGGTCGGGGCTGGGAAGGGGGAGGACCCGCTGGTAAAGGTCGCGTTCAGTCGGCCCGAACATCGCCTCCAACTTATCGCGCAACGTTCTCGTGACGACGTCGATGGTGTATCCGCCGGCCAGCGCGTTCAGCTTTGCCTGCACGTTCTCCGTTGGCGAGAAGTACCACCGGCCATCGCGGTCTCGGTGGAGATGGTTCGCCTTGGAGCGCAGCGCGTCCAGAGCTTCGCGGACGCCTTCCACCTTAGATCCCGGCGTGACCAGGCATTCCGTCAATTCCGGCTCAGTGAGTCCCACGACCGGGTTCGCAGCTGTAGACAAGGACGACATCAGCAGCAGGGTGGCCGCGGGTACCACGACATGGTGTCCGGAGGCGCCGTCCAGCGCCTCCGCCTTCGCGCCGCCGTTCGAGGCCACGTCGGTGGCAATCGCATTGCTGAGAGCGTCGTTAATCCGGCGCACCGCATTGACAGTCTGCGGATCGTTCAGGTCCGCGTGCTGGAAGCCGATGAGGAACGGGGCATCCTTCCGCCCGGGCTTTAGCACGGCGCGGGTGATCAGCCGCATCAGCGTGATCAGGTCGCGGGTCTGCTGGTAGCCCGGGTTCTCCCTGAATCTCGCTGCGATGTCCCGCAGCGATGGATGGAACGGATAGGAGGCGTGTATCCGTTCCTTGATGCTCTCCGGAGTGCCGACCACGACATCCATCGCCTTGGCCCGCTTCAGGGATTCGACGTACGCCTCGGCGACGTCCTCGACCTCCTGGCTCTGTGGTTGCGGGCATGATGCGAATATCCGCTTGCGGAGGATTTGGTAGATCTCGTCAGTGTTGAGGCGCACTGGGGAGACATCGACAGCCTGTCGGTTGGCCTCGCCTTCCATGTTCACCAGTGCCTCGGAGAGAAGTGCGGAGCCGCGCTGGTAGGTGTTCGTGAGGTCGGTGATAATCACCATCGCCCTGGGAAGCCCCGCCACGGCCACCATCAAGTTCGCGATCGCGCGCACCGTGACGCGAGCGAGATTGCTACTCCCGATGGAGGTCGACTCGGCGTTATCCAGATAGGTCGGCAATTCGTCGAAGGCGATCACGACTGGGGCGTCGCCGATGAGCCTCTGCCAGTCGTTCGGCGATGGGGCGCTGGCGACCGGTCTATAGAATGGTTCGAAGATAGCGGCCTTCCTGAGACGCTCCGCGATATACCCCCAGAGGTACGTAGGGTAGTTCTCCCGGCCATCGACCGCGACGACGTCGGCATCGCCAAACCCGTCGGCAAACGGGCTATCGGGGACTATGCTGAGCCGCGTCTCCGCCGAAGCCGCTAGGAGTCCAAACGCGATGACGGTGTGGGTCTTGCCTCCGCCCATGCCCTGGGTGAGCTTGAAGACGCACTTGCCGGACTTCCCGGCCAGGCGTTCGAATCCTTGGTCGAACAGCCCCTGCATTCCGCCGGTGGTATGGTTGTTCGCGAAGAAGTCGGCCGGGGCGATGTTGTTGCTGATGAAGTCCTGGAGGTTCTCCACGCGGTCCAGCAGACTGTCGTCGTCGACGGTCTCGTTCGCCTTGCAGAGGTCCTTGACCGTCCCGACCATACCCGTCTCCCGGCGCGGCCGCCTCGATGACGGTGTTCCACTATCCTACATTAATGATAAATGTGGAACAGTGACTTGACAAGTCCAGCCGCGCGGTCGGATTCACCGACGGAGGCAGTGGGCGCTCTGGGTCAGGCGGCTGCGCCGATGCGCCAGCACGTGCTGCTGCCAGTATTTACGATCATGTTGCACGTGCGGGCTGCTCCACCCAAAGTCGGAACCATCACCACAGCAGCCAGCTACGTCAGCGTGTCAGCCCCGAACGCATACTCGAAATATGCAAAAACTTACATTTACCATTCCAAAGACCTGAGGTCTCCGGTCAGGCAAACGGGTTGGCAACCACCTTCGGCGTTTCAGGAGGCGGTATGGCCTGTGGTAGATCTTTCTGAGCCTCGAGGGTCTGCACCACCCGATCGAGCACAGCCTTCAGGGCCTTGGCGTGTGCCAGGCCCTGCTGATCCCTGCTGAGATCCAGACTGCCGTAGAGCGCAATCCGATCACTGCCGTTCTCAATCGTCAGCTTGCCGACGGAGATAGACACGGCATCGTCGGCATAAGGCGTGAGCTGGGTCATAACGGATCCTATGGATTCAGTAATTGCTGGAGAAAGCTGCGTTCCTGGCGGCGGTAACGCGTGCGACCTTTGGGGGCATACGGGCTGTCCTCAGGCGGCGGCAGCGTCATGGTCACCTGCTTGACGCTGTCAGAGAGAGCCGGAAATGGGTCGACGTGGACCGCCTGGATCAAGACCGCAACTGAAACCGCGTCGCAGGTCGGGGTTTTGGTGTTCTTGCATACATAAACGCCTGCTTCTCCAATCCGCGGATCGTAGATCGCCTTCCACGTCGAACTGGGCACGAGGACGCCCCCAGGGCCGATCGATTGAAGTTGCTCGCCATAGAAGGCCGGGCCTGTCACCACGTAGAGTTCACCGTCCCTGCCGGCGAGATCACGAACGGCGGTCTCCACGCCCTCCCACACGCCACGATTAAGCTCGGCCGTCTGCGGCACGACATTGGCGAGGGAGAAAGTTTGCTGCTGCGCCATCTCATCCGGCGCATCCCCAGATGGTGTCATATGCCCGCGGTCGAATCCGCTTCGACGATAATCGGCAAGTTGCGCCTGGTCGCCCGGGGGCAGCCGGTCTTCCGTATGAAACTCACCCCGACGACGCATCTGGCGGGCCTGTTCGAGCGAAGCTCGGGTCAGGTGCTCCGCCGACCAGAGTGGGCCGTGAGTAACGCCCGACGCCAGCACGGCATAAGCATCGTTGCACAGCATCGTCGTCCGCTGCTCAAGTTTTGAGTTGGTAAGCGCCGGAGCTTGCCCGCCTAGAAACGAAAGCGCGCAGCTGGCGTCCTGGGCCATAGCGGCAACCGGGTTCAGGTAAGCCAGAAGGGCGAACGGCAAGAAAATAAGGGTTTTCATGCGCAAACGGTCCCGCGCAGATGTAACGATGGTCTGGTATGGGTTATTTCCAAGATTGATCTGCTCACAATTCATGATTGACGGTCACTCGACTTAGAAACGGCGCAACAGTTCCAGAGTGTCCAGTTCAGCGAACGCCCTGGATGAAATGCCAACCGGACGGGGCGACTTCATGCTTTGGCTATGCAGCCAGCCCATGACCCGGTTTGCCGCCGGAATGTCGTCGATGAAGCATGACGGCCTGGTGAAGCCGCGGCGATATTCGACATGCGTGATGCTGACGCGCTGCATGCCCCGCGTCAGTGCCACGTACGCAAGCCGTCTTTCCTCGTCATGGTCGCCGTACGTGCTGGGAAACGTCGAGGCGTCCCATCCCGGCAGGAACACGTGCGGAAACTCCAACCCCTTGCCTTTGTGCAGCGTCATGAGTTGCACACGGCCCTCGGTCGCCTCGCCGGGTGCAGCGCTTGCCAGGGCGGCATGATCCAGCAGGTCGGCCGCATTGTGAAAGCTTCCTGCCAGGGTGACCAGTTCCTGCAGGTTTTCCATGCGATCTTCGGTCTCTTCGGCCCGGCTGGCACGGAGCATCTCGCGATATCCAGTGCGGTCGAGCAGCAGAGAGATTTGGTCTGCCAATGTGCCGGTGTCGTTGCGGCCGACCGAACGGATCGCATCGACAAAGCTCAGGATGGCCACTCTTGCTTTGGGCGGTAGTTTGGCGGTCTCGACTGACTGCAGCAGGGACACCCCGCGGAACGCGGCTTCCAGATGGATTTCCTCAAGCGCCTTCGGGCCGATCCCGCGCGGCGGTGTGTTGCAGACGCGTCGGAATGCCTCGTCCGATTGAAAATCATCGGGGCGGGCGGCAAGGCGTAGCAAGGCCAAGGCGTCCTTGATTTCGGCACGTTGATAAAAGCCGACATCGCCGACAATGACGTAGGGCACCCGGCTACGCATGAGGGCCTCTTCGATACCGCGCGACATATGGTTGGAGCGATACAGCACGGCGATCTGATCCCAGGAGACCCCAGCACTCCCACGGCGTCGGATCTCGGCCGCGATGCCGGCCGCCTCGCCTTCGGCGTTGTGGAAACCAACCACCTCGATCGGTTCGCCAACAGCTTTGGTCGTGCGCAAGGTCTTGCCGAGCCGTTTCTTGTCCTGCGCAATCACGGCATTGGCGGCAGCAAGGATATGGCCGGTAGAGCGGAAGTTGTCTTCCAAGCGCACCTGACGCGATGATGGAAAATCATGTTCGAAGCGCCGGATGAACGTGATGTCCGCGCCGCGGAAGGAATAAACGCTCTGGTCATCGTCGCCGACAACGAAGATCTCTCCATGATCGGCGGCCAGCAGCCGCAACCAGGCGTACTGAACATAGCAAACGTCCTGATATTCGTCGGCCAGGATGCAATCGAACCGGTCGGCCCACCGGCGTCGATAAGCCTCGTCGCGCTGCATGGTTTTGGTCGGCCATAGCAGGAGATCGCCGAAGTCGGCGGCGTTGGCCTCGCGCAAGCGGCGCTGATACTCGATGTAGATGCGCGCTGCCAAACGCATACCGATCGGGTCGATCGTACCGTGGGTCGCCTTGGCCTGAGCGATCATCGCCTCGACGCGCGCAGGCGCCTCATCTGGCGTGATGAGATTGTCCTTGAACTTACCGATCCGATTGCAAAGCTGCTTCAACGGATCACTGCCGTCGCCTGCATCTTCGGGCGACACGTTCATCGCCTTCAAGGTGCGCTTGACCAGGCGCTTGCTGTCGTCGGCGTCGAGGATATCGAAGCCTGGCCGCAATGCGGCCACCTCGGGCTCGATGCGCAGCTGACGGGCGCCAAGGCCATGGAATGTTCCAACCCATGACGGGACGCTTTCTCCCACCAGCATGCCGCGGATCCGGTCAGCCATCTCCTTGGCGGCCTTGTTGGTGAACGTCACCGCCAGGATGCGCGCCGGCGGTACTCCGCGCAGGGCGATGCGCGACGCCACACCCGCGGTCAGGGTTCGTGTCTTCCCCGTGCCTGCGCCAGCCAGCACCAGCACCGCACCCTGCAGCATCGCCGCTTCTGCCTGGGTGGGCGTGAGCCCGTCCAGGATCGCCGCCATCCGCTCGGCTCGAGCCGATGGGTCGGCAGTGTGCACGGTCAAACCGTTCATCTCATTGAATTTCGACATGACACCCCCAGCCCGATACGCGGATCAATTCCTCATCGGTCGTGAAAACAGTGAACTGGCCGTCGAGCACCCACTGGCCGTCGTCATCACGGTCACCGCCGACGATCACGCCTTCGATGTGCTGCTGCGAGATATCCTCGGTCTCGACAGAGACGAATGTGTCGGTCAGGCCATTACCGGTTACCGGACACGCACAGCGGCGCTGCTTGGCTGGCGGCAGCCGGGAGAAGGCTGCTCCAAGGCGGGCCAAAGTCGCCTCGCGCTCGATCGCCGCCGTCAGGTCAGCGGGAGCTTCCAGGCTGTCGGCTCCGACAAGCTCCCGCAGTTTGGCCAGGAACACGGCGGCCGCGCGGCGCGGCGCCCATGGCTGCCACGGCAGGCACCCCTCGAGGCACGGCATCGGATCCGTCATCACCGGGCTCATGTGAATGCCGAGCATTTCGTGCACGGCGTCGCGTGCCCAGCCGGCCACGTGCAAAGCCTCGGAGGCGGCGGCCAGATGATCGGCGCGCTTATGCAGGAGGTAGTCCTCATGCGACCAGTCGGGCAGCCGGTAGCGAACCGCGATGGCGTGCTGCAGGCGCTGGGTCAGGGCGGCAAAGTCATCGCCCAGGTGCGGCTTGAGCGGTGAGATTGGGTCGAAGCCGAGCAGCCCTTCATCCGCATCGTGCAGCAGCTCGCGCAGTGCCTCGCCCGGTGTCAGCGGCTGATGCGGCTGCATCTGCTGGCGTAGCACCAACACCAGCAAGCTGTGCTGGGCCACGGACAGCGGCAGGTCCCAGTGTGAGTGACCACCCCAGCGGTAGGTGCGGGACAGGCCGACCGCCAGGTCCATGTCCTGCCAGTCGTCCGGCTGTGGGTCGACAAGATTCAAACGGCGGCCGGAGCCCAACAGCACCCAGGCGCGATCGGGCCTCATGAAGACCTCCCCTGCTTGAGCACGTCGTTCCAGTCCTTCAGTCCGTGCAGTGGCAGCAAGCGTTCAGAGCCAACCCCCGCCGCTTGCGCCATCTCGATCAGCCGGGCGGCGTAGCCGTCCCCGGCCCGGTCATTGTCGGTCGCGGCGACCAGGACACCTCCCGGTCGTTCTGAAAGCTCTCGAAGCTGCAGCTCGAGGGCTGTCAGCGTTGCCGGACCCATGCCACCTGCCGTCGCAAGATAGAGCGTGTCAGCACGCAAGCGCTCGACGGTCGCGATGCTCATGGCGTCGATCGGCGCCTCGGCCACCACCAGACGGCGCATCGGAACGCTGCTGTTGGGGAGTTTCCCTGGCAACCGGAACAAGGTCTTCTCGCCGCCCGGGCTGAAGCCACGGTACTCAGGGCCGCGCATTTCGATCCCGGTCAGTCCGCCGTCGTGGTCATGGTGAGCAAACCAGGCGCTGGCGTAGGGGCCCTCGCGGAGAACCCCGGCATAAACAGCGGCAAGAATCGTGGGCGTCGGCAAGCGACGCTGCTCCGTCAAGTAGCGCCAGGTCGGCGATCCCCGCGCGGGCCGGCGTCGGCTGTTCCACTTCACATCAAACGGCACGACCGGTCGTGGTGGTGCCGAACGAGCTTCGTGCACTGGGTAGGATGGACTCAAACCAACAAACGGGCGCAGCAGCTTGCGCACCTCGCCGAAGTTCAGGCCGGGATTGAGATACTGCACCAGGCCGAAGACATCGCCCTTCGCGGTGCTGCCTGGGTCCCACCAGCCCCGTCCCTCATGGGTGACCAGCAGGATCTCGCCGGCCGCCCTGCGGTATTTCAGGCAGTGGCGGGTGCTCTCCTTCTTGTCCAATTGCCAGGGTGGCGGATGCCGTTCCAGCAACACGGCACAACTGACCCCTGCCCTCATCTGCTCCAGCTCGCCATCATGACCGTTCATCATCCGCACTCCTGTCCTTTGAATACGATCCGACGATCGCGTGCCGCGGACGGGACAAGGGCGCCTGCGCAGCAGGCGGGAGCACTGGCGACGCACCCTTGTGGCGGCCAAGGCGCAAGCGATAGCGGCATTCTCATCCCCATATTTGCCGATCCTGGCTCTAGCCTCAGGTGGCTTGGGGCGAACGGCACCTCTAAATCCGTGCCTTCGGCTGCTATTTTCGTTCGCGCCGAACCAAGCAAGGCTTCAGCAAAGCAATGGGAGACGACTGTGCTGAAGATGAGCCGACGCGGTACTGTGGAGGTTGTGCGGGAGCTATCGGTGCCGGAGGACCAGGCGCTACGTCGCGCATTTGGGCGCCACGCAGAGCCCGAGGATCGGGCGGCCGGAGCTGCCGTGATCCGGCGCCATCAGCGTGCTGGCACAGGATGCTGGTTCCTGTGCGATTGTCTGGGCCCCGACGTACTCCCCCCGCCTTGGTTCCGGTCTCGGAGGCCCATATCCGCCGCCACTATGAACATCCCTGGCCGGCGCACGACGCCGATTGCGTGTTTCACCGGGATGCGGCTCAGCAACGTGCCATCACGCGCAGTTACATTCGATTGCCCGAGGGCAAGGCCGTTTCACTCCTAGCCAGCTTGGGTGGAGATGATGGTGAGCGCGCGCCATGCCTACAGCCGCGCAGCTACGGGCGCCGGCGAGGAGCACTGGCAACCTTGCTGATGCAGTTGATCGAGACCGCAGGCTTAAATCGAGTAGCAGCCTCCGGCGTGGTCGCTCCGATCAGTGACCAGTACAAAGCTCTACGGGCTGCGACGGGGGGGATCGAGCTTGATGAAGGCGTGCCGCTATCGAAATGCGTCTGCACGTATCTTCCCGCGCTGCCTGAGTTCATGCTTCGTATCGGCCAGATCCCACCCGGTCGTTTCCCTAAAACAGGGCGTCCGCATGGGATTTTGATTGCAGTGGTGGGAGATGCCTCAGCCGGATTACTGCAGCCGTCGCGGGGAGATCCCGTCGCAGTGCGTGGTGAGATTGCCATCTTCGGCGAACGTGAGGGACACAGCCGCCAAAGCGTCGAAGATCGCCGCGCCCGGTCGCCCTATCTGGCGATTTGCGTGATTGGTTGTCCGGCTCGGGGAAGCTCGGTCGAGGTGCTGAAGGCCTATCTCCACCCTTGTATCTCGGCAGGGCATTTGATGCCGGTGGATAGCAACCTGGAACGTCAAACGTTCCAGGTGTTGGTTCAGCTGCGAACTTGGCTGTTCCATAAGAAGAGAATTGGGCTTTCTATCGTAAAGCCCTTGTTTGATATGTCAGCCAGAACCGGCGTCATGGAACCAGATAGCAACAGCGATACTCCGCACGAGCCCTGCATTCCTGACTTTCTGCTGGAAGCCGACCGCGTTCCAAAGGATGGCAAATCGCTATTGGTTATCGAGACTATGGGTTATGCCGATACACAGTACCGGAACAGAAAAGAAATCACTCATACCAAAATGAGTCTTGTGACGGGGCAATCGCCGGTAATCAGGCACGACTTCCATTATCCACTTAATCAAAACCAAACCGAGCGCGACAGGCACTTTTGGCTAGATTGTCGGTGGCAAATTACCGGGCGAGGATAAGTGGATGCTGCAATGCAGGACGGTCTTGTCAAACTCAGCACGCTCGGGCCAGGTTCCCAGATATGACGAGCGCTCGAGGCTGCGCTGGTCCGTCCAACCGATGTTGAACTCAAATTTCCCAGTCCTCAATTTTTAACCCATCTACGCGAGCGAACTCAGACGTGTTGTGCGTGATCAAAATCAGGCCGCGTGCTCTGGTCTGCCCTGCAATCAGTACGTCACACGGGCCGATCGACTTCCCCGCCGATGTCAGGACCGCCCGGATTGCTCCCGCCTGCCTGGCATCTTCCTTGTCGAATTCTAAAACTTCAAACTGAAGTGCCTCGACCACAGCGAGGTTCGCTGCCCGTTTCTGGCTCTTGTACGCCCCGTAGAACAATTCATGAGCCACGACTGCCGGAAGGCCGAAATCGGCCGGGGCATGTTTTCGTATGCGCCCCGATAACATCGGCTGAGCCTTCAGCAGGCTGATCACAGCATTGGTGTCAAGCAGATACTTCATTCAAAAAATCCGAGCTCCGGCCGCTCCTGTTCAGGTATCTTTTCACCAGCCGCGTGCTCGAAGTCTGGATCAACAGAGCCTGCGATTGCATCGAGCCAAGCCCAATTCGTTGGGATTGGCTCCAGGATGACGGCGGAGCCATGACGGCGGATACGTACTTCGTCCTGCTCCAGCCGGAAGGCTTTTGGCAGGCGCACTGCCTGGGATCGACCGGACCAGAAGACCTTTGCTGTTTCCACGGCCACCTCCAAAAGACATTCCAAAGGTATATATCATTCGGGCGTATTTGGAAAGCATTTCCTCGGGAAGCGCCATCTCAATGAGCTATAGCTCCCAAATTGGAGTCCAGCTCTGGCAGCCCTTTAGCTTGCTAGGAAGCTCCAAGATCCGCTGCATCGGGTTCTTTAGCGGCCTGCGCCACGGTCCAGCCACGCATTACGTGCCAGCTTCGAGTGAGGTGGTCCCACGTCGTCAGGCCGCCATCTTCTCAGCAGGACCGTGAGTTCGCTCACTTGCTTCCAAAGATCACAACGGATCGTCAATGTAAGCCACGGTCGGTAGATGCGATCCCCGGGAGTAACCGATGGTGCGGTGTGATCTTTAGAAGCGCGAACAATATTTCGAAGTCTAGGGTACCGCTTCTCACCTCAGCGCGTAGGCTGCCTAATGGTGTGCACTTTAGGAGCGTTCAAACAGGGACTGAGCTGCTGCCGGTTCTGTGGACACCTATTTTAAGCTGACGCTTTGATACGCTCAAACTCCATAGGGCTCAGATATCCGATGGTCGAGTGGCGTCGGCGCGGGTTGTAGAACCGCTCGATGTAATCGAACACGTCAGCCCGGGCCTGGTCCCGGGTGCGATACACTTTGCGAGCTGTCCGCTCGGTTTTCAGCGAGGAGAAGAAGCTTTCCATCGCTGCATTGTCCCAGACGTTACCCGACCGGCTCATGCTGCATGTGACGCCGTGATCCGCTAGCAGCTTCTGAAACTGCTCACTGCTATATTGGCTTCCCTGATCCGAGTGGTGGAGCAGCGCGTTTGGTTTGCCGCGGCGCCAGATCGCCATCATCAGCGCATCCGCGACGAGCTGGGCGGTCATGGTCGCGCTCATCGACCAGCCCACCACGCGGCGTGAAAACAGGTCGATGACGGCCGCTACGTAGAGCCAGCCCTCGGCTGTCCAGAGATAGGTGAAGTCGGCGATCCACTTCTGGTTCGACGCCCTGGCCTCGAACTGACGATCCAGCACGTTGTCTGCCGCTTCGTGCCGGGCGCCCTTGTCCAAAGGTAGACCCCGGCGGCGTGGCCTTGCCCGCAAGGCGTGCTCACGCATCAACCGCTCGACACGGTGCAGCCCGCATGCAGCTCCCTCGGCCAGCACGTCGTGCCAGACCCGCCGGGCGCCATAGGTCCGGTCACTGCCGACGAAGCTGGCCTTGATCTGGACGCCGAGCACCTCGTCACCGCGCGCCCGGGCACTGGGCGATCGGGAGAGCCAGGCATGAAACCCACTGCGCGAGACATCGAGCGCCTCGCAAAGCCACCGCACCGGCCAGATCCCTCGATGTTTCGCGATGAAGCCGAACTTCACAACAACTCCCTCGCAAAGTAGGCCGCGGCTTCCTAAGAAACACTCAACTGGGCACCGGTGCCTCCTGCAGGACATAGCCGAGCGACTTGGCTCGTCGCTCGAGATTAGTCAGGACCCGCCGCTTATAACGATCCTCATAATAGGAGGCGCCCGGATCGGCATACGCCATGCCATGACGCAGAGTATTGTAGAACAGAACGGCAATTTTCCGGGCAGTCGCAGTGACAGCCTTAGCCTTGCCCACTCGGGCCGACAAACGGCGGTAGAACGCACCCAATGCTGTCTCTGTTCGGCCGACGGTCGTGGCCGCGAGCCGGAGAAGTGCAGCGGCCCGGCTACCGGAGCGCCTGGTTCGGCTGGACAGGATCCGACCACCGGAGATCTTGTTGCTGGGCGCCAGACAAAGCCAAGAGGTGAAGTGCTTGGCATCCGGCCACGCCGAAAGATCCGTCCCACATTCGCCGACCAGCTTGAGAGACAGGGAAGGACCAAGCCCATGGATCTGTGTCAGATCGCAGCCAAGCAATCCGTGCAGCAACGGCCGGACATCGAAAGCCAACGAATTGGGTTGCTTGGTCTTGTGTCGTGCTGGAGGCAGCGGTGCCGCCGGAGCAGGGGCAGCTTCGCGAAGTCGCTCCAGCACAGCCTGGATGCGCACATCACAGTCGCCAACTTTTGTCTGGTAGAAGTCATACAACTCGACAGCCTGTGTCAGGGCAAAGATGTGCTCCTCCCGGTCGTTGCCGATCAACGCCTGACGGATGGTCTCGACGGTGGAGTGGCAGCGTGGATCACGCAGGGCTGCCAGCGTCGCAGGATCACGCTCGCCATCGATAATCGCCCGAATGATGGCCATGCCCGTCACACCGGTGATGTCCGTCACCACGTGATGAAGCTGCAGGTTCATCTGGGTCAGTGCTTTTTGCATGTGCTGAATGTGAGAAGCGGTATTGTCGAGCAGTCGCTCGCGCAGTCGCAGGTAGGCGCGTAGGGTCGCGATTTCGCCTCGGGGTCGAAAGCTTGCTCTGAGCAGACCATAGGCATGCAACCGCTGCAGCCATTGAGCGTCGCTGATGTCAGTCTTGCGGCCTGGCACATGCTTGGCATCTCGAGCATTGACCAGAACGACGTCAAAGCCGCGCTGGTCCAGTAGTTCGAAAGCCGGGATCCAGTAGACGCCGGTGGACTCCATGGCCACCGTGCGAACGCCGCACTGCTTGAACCAATCGGCCAATCGCTGCAGATCGCCGGTAAAGGTCCCAAAGCTCCGCACAGGTTCGGAGTCATCGTTTGGGTCTACAGCCGCCACGTGCATCGTCGCGCCGATGTCGATTGCCGCCGCCCCCGGATGAGTAAGGTTGATATCCCGTTTGGATCGGGAAGGTTTTGCTCGGGCCAAGGCGCATCCTCCTATGGTGATGGAGAGGCTGGATTGTGCCTGAAGATCAATTTCCTAATCGGGATCACCATGACGGTGTCACCACTCTCAAGTGCGCAGCAGTCCATGGACCACGTTTTTTTACGGGGTAAAGTGCCACCAAAAAGCCTACGGCCGCTCCCCTCCGCCGCGGATCATAGCACCATCAGTTTCTACCCCCGCAGGCGGATCGCCGGTCCGCGATAGTTTTTTAAAATGTCGCGTTCCATCTGAGCGTGCTCGAGCTCACGGCGAAGGCGACGGATCTCCAGCTGATCGGCAGATGGCACCATCTTCGAAGCTGGCAGACTGGATTCGCTCGATGGCCTCGCCACACCGTCCGCTGGACCCCGCCAGCTCCGCAGCATCGATGGCTGGATGCCCAAGCCGGCCGCAACCTGGATGAGCGGCCGTCCGCTCGATACCAGTAACGACACCGCCTCCCGTTTGAAGTCGTCCGTGAACGAACGGCGCGTCTTGTTTGTCATCATCACACCTCGCCCCCTTAGGAGCTTATACGAGGTGTCCGCCAAACCGGGGGAGGGTCACAATGCATCCAACCGACGAGAGGCACCCTGGCTTGACGGAGCGGCGGCGATCGCCAGTCGGCGTTCCCGCGGCACTGGCACGAAGCTCTCAAGCACCCGTGCGTAGTCAGCTTCGGTGAACAAGAGCTTGCGGCCATTGCGACGGTGCGTTGGGCCGCCACCGCAGGTCGGGTGCTGGACGATGTGGGCAAGCAGTCTGGTCCGTCCAACCTTGCCGCGAAAGCGTTTCAGCACCTCGGAGAGGAGCAGGAGGTCTTGTGGAGCGCCTGACGTCACCTTCAGCGCCTTGTCACTCACTCGCCATATCTTCGTGCTGCGCCCTCACAGCGATCAGGCTGCCTCCCTCGGTTCGGGCCTTAGACATGTCGCAGTTCAATTGCAGGTTGAGCCAGAACCCCGGAACTTTGACCACTGTCGCGATGAGTGGCCTGCTTTAGTCAGATGGATCACGTTGCAGCTCCTCGCAAAGCGCAGAAATTACCGCCAGTGCCTGGTCCATTCCTACTTGATCACCATGCATTGCCGCATCTGCGAATTGATCATGAGCGGCTTGATAGCGGCCTTCGAGTGTCGTCTCTAATGCGGTATTATAATCGATCATCACGTTATGCTTTCTTGAGCTAAAGCAACACAAACGAAAGTCTCTTATCGATCACAGCATCCACGTTATTACGTAAAATAACGCGGTCATGATCAAATGGAAACGCACGCGATCACGCAACTGTGCTAATTTAAGAACTGAAACATTCCGGTGCCCAACCCACGCCAGACGCCGGCGAATTTGCAGCTCCTGATCGGAGTTGAAGGGATTCCGGCTTGAGCCGCGACAATCAATCGATTGCTGATTATCTTTATAAGTCTGAGACGGCTGTCGAGAAGTCTATGGAACGATTGAGGGACCAGTATTCCAAGTTACCGAGAGAGTTGATACTTCTTGCAGAAATCCAGCGAGGAATTCGCGCCGCTCAGATGCGTTTGACCCGGTGTGGACCGAAAAGCTCCAGTTCTAAGACAGGCCCGAACGATCTTTAGCAAGTTGTTAATTTGCGCCCCGGCGTGGGGGATGCTGACCTCCGCTGACCCTATTTACCGGAGGTCTACCAAGGACTTTGAGATCATCCTCCGAAGCTAGCTTTGCCTGGATATTGCCGCCTCTGCCCCAGGTGAGATAAGCCATGTCCGTGCCCGCGATCAGCCCGCCGAACGTCATCGCACGCTTCCCGCGTTTGAAGCAGACCTGTTCGCCCAGTCGAAATTGCGCCAAAGATAGATCCGAATCGTTACACCGTTCTATAATTGTAAAATTTTCTGCGTCAGGGGAAGCCCTAGCTGTCTGGTTGTGAGACCTCCTTGGCGGCTTCTACGATCAGTCGAGCCTTGGTGAGGTCGCATGGACCTGCTCTGGTGTTTGCCTCGCGATGATCGGTTGAACAGATAGAAGCCAGTCGTTCCTGCACGACCTGGTTTGGTGTTCTGGCAGCGAGGACCCGCTGGCGGCGCGCGTTGTAGGCGACGTTGAAGCCGCGGAGAACCTGCTCGAGAGCACGATGCGAGTAGATGTTGATGCCCAATACCTCGCTGCTAATGCGGCCGTTGAAGCGCTCCACCATGCCATTGGTTTGTGGGGTTCGCGGCTTGGTATGGCGATAGTGCGCGCCCAGGCTTGCGCATACCTTTGCGAAGGCCGGCGTGAAGCAGCTGCCGTTATCGGTCAGCACGTGGGTGAGCGGGAATGGAAAGGCAGCGGCCGCCTCGCGGAGGAAGGCAATGGCGCTCTTTTCGGTTTCGTCGTCCTTGACGGCAAGGTGGACCGAGCGTGAGCATCGATCGATAGCCACGTAGAGATACCGCTTGCGTCTTTCGGCATTAGCTGTCTGCAGCTTTGGCAGATGCTTGATGTCGATATGCACGAAGCCAAGGTCGTATTCACGGAACGTTCCCTGGCCTTTGGTGGGCTGTTCGGAGGAGGGCTTAGGTCTGCGATTGAGACCGGCTGCCTTGAGGATACGCCAGATACTGTCGCGATTGAGGTGTGGCAGGAAGTGGCAGACGGCGAAAGTCAGGTCATCCAGAGGAAAGTTGGTTTCACGTCGCAGGGTGCAGACGATTGCACGCTCTTCATCAGTCGCCTTCCAGGGAAGTCGGTGCGGGCGCGCTGAGTGATCAAGGCAGTCAGCGGCACCTCGCTTGCGCCACTTGCGTACCGTTTCGGCGCTGATGCCGTAGCGCCTGGCTACAGTGCTACTCGGCTCCGTGGATCGGGCGATCTCGATACGGGTGGCGGGTGTGGTACGGGCTTGCGGATGGATCTGCGGCATGCGTCACCTGTGTCCGGCTACAGCGGCAAGGCGGTTAAACCTGTAGGCATAGTCCTGGATCGCCAACCCTACCGGATCCCAACAATGTTCCGCAACCAAACACGTAAGCGTCGCGACGTTGACAGGTAGGTTTTGGGTTGACGCTTGAGGCGTCTACGCTGCGAGCGGCCTAGTTTCTAGGCTGGCGTTCGCTTCGGCCCAGGTCCACGGCAGCAACGTGTGCATCTCATGCGCCTTGGTGCGGCCGGAGACGATGCGCTCGAGCACGTCGGTGAGCCACGCCATTGGATCGTAACCGATGCGAGGACCCCACCTCGCGGTATGACATTGAGATGAGTGACACTGTCCTGGCATGAGGGCGGGCAGTTCGTTGGATAGTGACAGGCATCAAGGCAGTGATCAGAGCAGGCATCAGGGAGATGTCTATCGTCGGATCGAGGTCATTACCGGCACTGTTCGCCGTCGGCGTTGAACGGCGGCGGAGAAAGCTCAGATCCTGATGGAGAGCCTGACGCCTGGTGCGCAGGTCTCGGAGGTTGCACGACGTCACGATCTGAACCGAGGACTGCTGCAGACGTGGCGGCGGCAAGCCATGCGCCAATCGCCTGGGCAGGTTGGGACGACGTTCGTTCCTGTTCGCTGCGACGACCCCACGGCACCTGTATCGCCTGTATCAGCGATCAGGTCGGTGGCCTCGGCGCCGTCCGATCCGCCAGGATGGATCGAGGTCGAGATCGGTCGAGCACGTGTGCGGGTCCGCGGCGCCGTCGATCTCGAGGCGTTACGCCAGGTCCTGACCATCATCGGCCACATCCGTTGATCCTGGGCATTCCAACCCGTCCGGGGTTGCGGATCGTGGTTGCTGCCAAACCGGTAGATTTCCGCAAGGGCATGGACGGCCTGGCGGTGCTGGTGACCCAGGCGCTGGCAATGGATCCGTTTGCGGGCGATATTTTCGTGTTCCGGGCCAAGCGTGCGGACCGGATCAAGCTGCTGATCCGGGATGGCTCGGGCCTGTGTCTGGTGACCAAGCCCCTCGAGGCCAAAAACTTCACCTGGCCTCCGGTTCGTGACGGATCCATCACCTTGAGCACGGGTCAGCTCAGCATGCTGTTCGCCGGGTTGGACTGGACAGCAACTGCCATGCGCCCAGCGGCGACGATGGAAAATCTGCAAGCTGGTGCATGATCGTTCTCGCGAAATGGCGTATAAGTTTGGTACGCTGCAGGCGTGCCCGCTGCTGAAACCTCGACACGAGAACCTGATGCGCTGATCGCGCTGGTGATGGGACTGCGTGAGGAGAATACCAGCCTGCGCGCGCTGGTCGAGACGCTCAAGCGTGCGCTGTATGGTGCGCGGTCAGAGAAGCTGGAACCGGTATCTGATCAGCTATTGCTGGGCCTGGGTGATCTCTCCACGGCCCTGGTCGAGCTGCCAAAGCTGATCCAGCCGCGGCGTCTGGATCAGTCGACACGACCCAGGTCCACACGCAATATCGGCCACCTGCCTGCTCATCTGCCCCGCGACGAGATCGTCATCGAGCCGACGGTCACGGCGTGTCCATGTTGTCAGGGCAAGCTGCACCTGATCGGCGAGGATATCAGCGAGATGCTCGATATCGTCCCGGCGCTGATCCGCGTCCGCAGGATCCGCAGGCCACGTTACGGCTGCCGGGCTTGCGCCGGAGCCATCGTGCAAGCCAGCGCACCGCCACGGCCACTTGATGGCGGACTGCCGACCACGGCCCTGCTGGCGCACATCGTGGTCTCCAAGTTTGCCTGGCATTTGCCACTGTATCGGCAGACCCAGATGCTGGCCGGGCATGGCATCAAATTGGATCGCTCGACGCTGGTGCATTGGGTGAGCCGCGCGGCCTGGTGGCTCAAGCCGCTGCACGAGCTGCTGGTAGCCACCGTGCTCGCTGCGCCGAAGGTGTTCTGCGACGATACGCCGCTGCCGGTGCTGGATCGCAACCGGACCCGGACACGGATCGCCCGGCTCTGGTCATATGCCACGGACGATCGACCCTGGCAGGGCCCGGCGCCGCCTGCCGTGGTCTATCTGTTTGCCGAGGATCGCAAAGGCCGCCATGTCGCCGAGCATCTGCTCGGGTTCAACGGGGTGCTGCAGGTTGACGCCTATGGCGGCTATGCCGCGCTGGCACGGCCTGAGCGTAGCGGTGGCGCCATCACGCTGGCGTTCTGCCTGGCGCACGCGCGCCGACGGTTTTTCGAGGTGCACAAGGCAACGGGGTCGCCGGTGGCGGCGGCAGCACTCGCGCGGTTTGCAGCCATCTATGCGATCGAGGCACGCATCCGCGGCACCAGCGCCCGCGAACGAGTGGCGATCCGACAGGCGGAGACCAGGCTATTGTTCGACATCCTCAAGCCTTGGCTGATGGACCGTCTGGCGGAGATCTCCGTGAAGGCGCCGCTGGCGCGGGCCATCCGCTACACGCTTGGCCATTGGGACGGGCTGACGATGTTCCTGAGAGATGGCCGGGTTGAAGTGGATAACAACACCGTCGAGAGGACGATCAGGCCGATCGCCCTGGGGCGGAAAAACGCCTTGTTTGCTGGAGCGGCCAGCGGCGGCCAAAGCTGGGCGGTGCTGGCGTCGTTGATCAACACCGCCAAGCTGCACGATCTGGATCCACACGCCTACCTGGCCGACGTGCTGGACCGGATGGTCTCCGGCCAGACGAAGAACAACGCCGTGCGTGAATTGTTGCCGTGGGTCTGGAAGGCGACGCAGGCCACCCGAACGGCCGCCGCGTGAAGCAGAAGCGCGAACCAGCCGCGCCGAAGGCCATGCGCCTGGAGGCACTCGATATCTGGCTGCGGCAGCTCGAGCCGTCACCGAAAGTCGACGGCGTTTCCATGCTCGATGGATACCTCACGGCAATCGCTATCGGCCCGTGCTCGATCCAGCCTGACGTGTGGTTCGTCGACCTGCTCGGGATCAACGGAATTGTTGGCTCTGCGTCGGGCCAGAGTCTCGCCGCCATGATGGCCATAGCCGACAGGTTCAACACGATCGGTGAAACACTGTCCCAGGCTCCGGACAGGAATGCGCCGATCTTTAAGAAAAAGGATGACGGCACTGTCCTCGCCGCCCCGTGGTGCATGGGGTTTCTCTCGGCGATGCGTCTGCGACCCAACGCGTGGCAAACCCTATGCGATTTGGAACGCACAGAGCACGGCCTCCTGCTCCCGATCCTGCTCCACTGCATCGATGAACATGGCAGTCCCATGCTGGGTCCGGCTCGCGCAGGATCAGAGACCAAGGACTTCCTACGAGATGCCTACCACGACATTCCGCTGGTGATCCCACAAATCCGGAACTACTGGATGCCAAAGCGACTCAAGGACCGCTGATCCGGTATCCTGCTTTGTGGTGTTCTCGCAGCGGTTACGATGGGAATGGTCAGCCACCGACGCCGAAGCGAATGGCGAGGGCTTGGCATGAGATCCAGCGGACGACCAAGGCGGCGGTCGCGCGGCAGCCGAAGCAGCAGCCTGTTGTGAGGCACCGGGCTGCGCCTGTCGGGTGGACGCCTCTCTTGGCCGCTTCCAAACCCCTGCCGCTGCCGGCGCGTGATGCTGCAGAAGAGGCAGACTGCGGAATCCCAGGTCAGCCGAGAACAGAGGCCCAATCCCGGGCCGAGATCGATAGGGTGCTGCGCCGATTCCAAAACCAGGAGCGTCGTTGGTAGCGGTTAAGCAGACCGTCCCGCTATGGTTGCAGAACGATGGCACTGCACGCACCGTCGGATGCTAAGCTCTATGCATGACCGACTTGAACGATACAGCTTTGGCCCAGATCGACGCGGCCGTCCCTGGAACGGTTTGGGAGATCCTACCAGGCCTAGGCGCACCGAGACATCCGGTCTGCGGCCGGTATCCAAGCGTCACCAAGAGCGTGGCAGCACTAAGAGGTGCCGGCTTCCGTTTCAGCGCGCACCCGGTCGTGCCGGCTCAGCATCTAAGTTCAAGATACGATAGCCGTACGGTCCTGCCATGGACCTTCAGGAGCGCGCTCGGTGTCGAGATTGGGCTGATCTTGGTCGCGCGGGTTAAGGGTCGGTAAAAGGCCTAGGCTGCCGTCAAACGCGCTACTGCACGTGCTGCCATCGCCGCGAATTCACTCACGTTCCTGTGATAGTGTGCTAATGTTCCGTTATCGCAACATATTGTTCCAAAATCCGAACGGAGGCTAGCAGAAAAGCGGGTCTGATTCTGCTGCGGGATCAAAAAGAAGACAGGAATGGGACATTACTCTATCTACCTTTTAGATCAGGCGAGGCGCCTGCACGGTATCGTTGCTATCAAGTGTGCCGCTGATCCTGAAGCTCTGGATTATGCTCAGCAGTTAGTTGGCCATGATGGTCAAGTCGTGCTTTGGATCCGAGGTAAGTGCCCCGACAT
This sequence comes from Lichenicola cladoniae, assembly GCF_013201075.1. NCBI lineage: Bacteria > Pseudomonadati > Pseudomonadota > Alphaproteobacteria > Acetobacterales > Acetobacteraceae > Lichenicola > Lichenicola cladoniae. Next base: position 396,929 of record NZ_CP053709.1, read on the forward strand.
CTCTGCCTCAGATTTGCGGATTCCGGGGTCATGTCGCCCAGCATTCCGGGAAATGCTCGCCCACCATTCCGGGCTGATGTCGCCCGCAATTCCGATTTGATGTCGCCCACCGTTCCGATTTAAAGTCGCTCGGCTTGGCGGTCTTCGTCGGCGAGGTCCTGGGGCTCTGCTGGCCTGTTTAGGGTTGCTCTTTTGGGGAGCGGCCAATGCCGGCGGAGAGAACGACGATGCGCCAGGTGCGCGAGATTGTGAGGCTGAACGAGGCTGGGGTTTCGACCCGCCAGATCGGGATTCGGGTGGGAGTGGCGGCCTCGACTGTGCCGCTGACGCTACGACGTGTGGCGGCGGCACGCCGATCCGGACTGGGCGGCGGTGCATCGCGAGCTCAAGTGCAGGCATGTGACGCTGACGCTCCTGTGGGACGAGTATATCGCGCATCATCCGGATGGATATAGATACTCGCGTTTCTGCGAACTCTACCGGGGCCGGGAGGGATGGTTGTCGGTGACGATGCGCCAGACGCTTCGGGCCGGGGATAATATATAACACCAGCGGTTGGACTTAGCTTGCGCCGCTATGACACGCTTAGCCATTATATCAACAGTGCTAATCTACTGGGTCGCAGTGGAAATAATGTGTTCGGCGACCGCCATTCCGTGTTGATTAGCCGCTGGATGGTATGGTGCGACACGCTGAGTATTGCGGTGGCTAACGCCGAGGGATAGCCTATCCTATGGCTGGCCTGTTATCCGCGCGATCCGTCTTACCTCCATCCACTTGGCGGGACCTATTTTCTGAGCCGCTTGGGACAAGGGCTTGCGCGACGAAAGCCCGATCCAATCGGTGGTTTCAAGGTTGGAACCACCTTCTTCCACCAACCATAGCCATGCGATTAGCCGATTGCGGTCCGGGCGCCCCCTGCGGCCGCGCCCATAACTTAAGGGCGGCGCGCGCGAAGGCAGCATGAATAGCGCCTTTATCCTGCACCATCTCGATCTTCTGACCGCAGAGACTTTGCCCTGGCTGCGGAGCTACGTGCTGGCATGGGATGTGCTGCTGCAGACCGTGGTGGCGCTCCTGGGCGCCGCGATGGTACGTCTCGCGGCGCCGCGCGTGGCCGGGACTACGACACAGCTGACCGCCCGAATGCGGGTGCTGTCGCTGCGCCCCATGGTCGACGCGTTGGGACGGGCGCTACCATGGATGCTATTCCTGCTGCTGCTCTGGTTCGCGCAGCTTGTGCTGGCGAACCTGGGGATGCCGACGCACCTGCTGCGGCTGGTATCCAGCCTGGTGATGGCCTGGATCGTGATCCGCCTGAGCACCACGCTGGTGCGCAACGCGTCGATGGCGCGGCTGTTCGCCGCCGCGGCTTGGGTAGTCGCGGCGCTGAACATTGCGGGCCTGATTGCGCCGACCGGGCGTCTCCTGGGCGAGATGGCGTTCCCGATCGGCACACTGCATCTCAGCGTGCTTCTGCTGCTCAAGGGTGCGGCGCTGTTGGTGGCGCTGATCTGGCTGGCAAACCTGATCTCGACCCTGGTCGAGCACCGGCTGAACAATGCGCGGGACATTACCCCGGCAATGCAGGTGCTGGCCTCGAAGCTGCTGCGGGCTGGGCTGTTGACCCTCGCGGTGGTGGCGGCCCTCGGCGCCGTCGGCATCGATCTGACCGCGTTCGCCGTGTTCTCCGGCGCAATCGGCGTTGGGCTCGGCTTCGGCCTGCAGAAGGTAGTGTCGAACTTGGTTAGCGGCGTGATCCTGCTGCTGGACCGGTCAATCAAGCCGGGCGACGTGATCCAGCTTGATGACACCTATGGCTGGATCACCCGGCTGAACGCGCGCTTCGTCTCGGTCGTAACCCGGGACGGCACCGAGCATTTGATTCCTAACGAGGACCTGATCACCCAGCGGGTGGTAAATTGGACCTATTCCAACGACTTGGTGCGGCTGAAAGTGGCATTCGGTATCTCCTACAGCGCCGACGTACATCTCGCGCGCCGCTTGGCGACTGAGGCGCTAAGCAAGGTCGAGCGCGTGCTCGAAGCGCCTGCGCCGATCTGTTTGCTGGTCGGCCTGGGGGACAGTTCGGTGGATCTGGAGCTGCGCTTCTGGATCGCCGACCCACGCGCTGGAACGGCGAACGTACGCAGCGACGTGCTGCTTGGGGTGTGGGATGCGTTCCACGCCGCTAACATCGAGTTCCCGTTCCCGCAGCGCGACCTGAACGTACGAGACCCGGAAGCGCTGGCTAAGGCATTCGCCCAGGCATCTGCGGCGGCATTGGCAAAAGCATCTCTCTAGGAATTGTCAAGTAAACTGTTGAAGTTTGGAAGTAGGCTTGGATCAATTGGGTTGGCACGATCACCCGGTGCTTTGGGCACATGTTTCCTGTGTCGTAACCATCCGCTGAGCACCGCGGCATCATGTCTGATCAGGCAGCGTGGCCGATCGCGGCGGTATTTGATTTAAGCCAGTGCCATGGCAGCAGATCATCGAGGCGTTGCACCGGATGTTCCGCGATGCGGGCCAGCACGTCAGCCAGCCAAGCCTGCGGGTCAACGTCGTTCATCTTGGCCGTGACGATCAAGCTGTACATGATTGCGGCACGCTGCCCGCCGCGATCCGAACCACAGAACAGCCAGGATTTTCGCCCAAGTGCGATGCCTCTCAGGGCGCGTTCGGCCGCGTTGTTGCTGAGGCAGATCCGTCCATCATCCGCAAACCGGGTAAACGCCGTCCAGCGTTTCAGCATGTAGTCGATGGCTTTGGCGATGTCGTTGCCACGCGCGAGCTTAGCCCGCTGCTGACCCAACCAGTCCTGCAGGTCCATCACCAGGGGAAGTGACGAGGCCTGCCGGATCGCCCGGCGCTCCTCGGCACTGTGGCCGTTGATGTCGCGTTCGATGTCGAACAGGGCGTCGATGCGTTGCACGGCTTCCAGGCAGATTGGCGACAGAACCGCTGGGGCCTTGCCGTGCGCCGCACGGCGCGCGCTGCCCGCAAGGTCGGCCAGCACGAAAAACTTCCGGCGCGCATGCGCCCAGCAGGCAGCTTCCACGATCGGCCCGGGTTTGCGTCCCGGTTCATAGAGCTTGCCATAGCCGCCATAAGCATCTGCCTGCAGGATGCCGGTGTAGGCTGCCAGATGGCCTTGCGGGTGTTCGCCGCCGCGATCGCGCGAGTAGTGGAACACAGCACCCGGCGGAGCGAGACCACCGAACGGCCGATCGTCGCGCACGTAGACCCACAGACGGGCGATGTCGGTCTTGCCGCGGGCCAGCACCGGCACCGTGGTGTCATCGCCATGCAGCCGTTCTGCCGCCATGACATGAGCAGCCAAGCGCCCAAACAGCGGCATCAGCACGGTTGTGCAGGCACCGACCTGGTCGGCCAGCGTCGACAGGCTGACCTCCACACCCTCGCGGGCATAGCGTTCTGCCTGACGGTTGAGCGGCTGATGCTGGCCGAACTTCTCGAACAGAATCATGGCCAGCAGGTTCGGTCCGGCCCAGCCGCGGGGCGTCACGTGGAATGGCGCCGGGGGCTGACTGATGCGCTCGCAATCGCGGCAGGAGAATTTCTCACGCACATGCTGGATGACTTTCCAGCTGCGCGGGACGACCTCCAGGGTCTCCGTGACGTCCTCCCCCAGCCTGGACAGGCGTGTGCCGCCGCAGCAGGCGCAGGCCGACGGACCTGCGATGACGACGCGCTCGCGAGGGAGGTGTTCGGGAAACGGGCGCCGGGCCGGGCGCTTGCGGGTAAAGCCGGTGACGGCTGTAGTCTTGGCCGCGGCGGCCTCGGCAGCCAGCTCGTCCTCGGTGGCCGATGCTTCCAGCTCTTCCAGCTGCAGTTCCATCTGCTCCAGCAGGCGGGCGGTGCGCTCCGAGCGTGGTCCGAAGCGGTCACGGTTCAGTTTCTCAATCTGCAGCTTGAGGTGGGCGATCAACGCCTGGTCGCTGGATTGCTGGGCTTGGGCCTCGGCTATGACCCGGGCGACGTCGGCACGTGCTGCCAGGAGCGCTGCCTTGAGCAGCTCGACCTCATCCGGCGGTGCGGCAAACTCGGCGTCCATGCCGAAGATTGAATCATGAACCAAGCCGCCGTGGTACTATTTTCGGCAGCTACCGATCCATTATCCTGCAGATTGTGGACGCCATGTCTGCCGCGGATTGCGCCAGTCGATCGCCTCCAGCAAATAACCCATCTGCGCCGCTGTCAGCGGCACTGCGCCATCCACCGTCTGCGGCCAAATGAAGCGCCCGCGATCCAGGCGCTTGGCATAGAGCGACAAACCGATGCCATCATGCCAGATCGCCTTGATCAGCGAACCACTGCGGCCCCTAAAAACAAAAACATCCCCAGCAAATGGATCTCGGCCAAGCCCTTCCTGCACCTGCAGAGCAAGACCGCGCATGCCCCGGCGCATGTCGGTATGGCCCGTCGCGATCCAGATCCGTACGCTCGCCGAAACCGGGATCACTCGCGCAGCGCCGCCAGCACGCGCCGCAACGCGCCGAGATTGACGTCGCTGCCAACGCGGACGTGTCGGCCATTGCCCAGCTCGATTTCGATGAGCCCGGACGTCGGCACGGATCGCATCGGCGCTACCGAGTGCGGTGCCGAATTGGATGGCATGGATTCCGTGGGAGCCACCCCGATCATCTGCACCGGCATGAACATCGCCATATCCGACGCCGCCCTCAGCACACCCTCACGCACCTGTCGTCGCCAGGTGAACAGAAGGCTTTCGCAAATATCATGGCGAGCCGCGACAGCGCGGATCGCAACACCAGGCTCCTGCGTCTCAGCAACAATGCGCAGCTTATCTGCCGTGCTCCAACGCCGCCGACCCTCACGCCCGGTGATGATCTCCATCACGCCATCCATCGAAACACCTCAAGCGCCACCTAAAGTAGCAACTTAAGGTGGCGACAGATTCACGCCCAGGCGGCCTTCAGCGGAGGGATACCCTGTGTCCATATTTTGAAAGCTTTGGCACGCACTGCACGATAGCGGCCTGCCGTCATCAGGTGGCGTCGCGGTCGGAAGTGCCCGGAGATGAAGGCGTGAGCGGAGAGGAAACGCTGTGCCTGCCGCATCGACTTGAAGCGCTGCATGTGCCGCTCTCGCCGCCGGGTTGGACGGTGAGAGTTTTCGGCCCGGTTGTTCAGGTAACGGCGTTCGCGGTGCTCGGCATCGGGCAGCAGCTCGCGTCTCGCCACCCCGTAGCTCCTCAGCTTGTCCGTCACCACGATGCGGGGCGTATAAGATAGACCTTTCAGCAGGCGCTTGAAGAAGCGCTTTGCTGCTGTGCAATCCCGGCGACTTTGCACCAGGATGTCCAGCACGACGCCGTTCTGGTCGACAGCGCGCCAAACATAGCGCAGCTCGCCCTGGATGCGGATGAAGACTTCGTCGAGGTGCCATTTGTCACCCGGGCGAGGCCGCCGTCGACGGATGCGGCCCGCGAAATGCGAGCCGAACTTCAGGCGCCATCGCCGGATGCTCTCATAGGAGACGATGACGCCACGCTCGGCCAGCAGGAGCTCCACGTGTCTAAAGCTCAGGCTGAACACGTGATAGAGCCACACGGCGTGGCTGATCAGCTCGGCCGGAAAACGGTGACGATGGTGCGGATCAGGCGGCGTCTTCATCCAGCTATCCTCGCTCGGACCGCAGCTGAGGGCCACTTAACGTGACAATGCCCTACCGGGCGACCGGCTTGAGCTGAAAATCACCGAAGGCCTGTTATTGAACGAGACGGATGATGTGCTTGCAACACTGCATCAGATCCGGCAACTCGGCGTGACGATCGCGATGGATGACTTTGGCGTCGGTTATTCGTCCCTCAGCTACAACTGAAAGTTTCCGTTCAACAAGGTCAAGATAGACCGTTCTTTCGTGACGGCCGGGATCAACGGCCTGAGCGGGGCCGCGATCATCCGGGCCGTCACAGAGCTCTGCCGCAGCCTTGGCATAACAACGACAATAGAAGGCGTCGAAACTGTCGAGCAACTTGAAGCGCTCAGCATGTTGGGTTACACCGAAGCGCAAGGCTTTCTCTTCAGCTGCCCAGTGCCTCTAGCCAAAGTTTGAGCTGCTGCCGGTTCTGTGGACACACAACTTAAGCTGACGCTTTGATACGCTCGAACTCCATAGGGCTCAGATATCCGATGGTCGAGTGGCGTCGGCGCGGGTTGTAGAACCGCTCGATGTAATCGAACACGTCAGCCCGGGCCTGGTCCCGGGTGCGATACACCTTGCGAGCTGTCCGCTCGGTTTTCAGCGAGGAGAAGAAGCTCTCCATCGCTGCATTGTCCCAGACGTTACCCGACCGGCTCATGCTGCATGTGACGCCGTGATCCACTAGGAGCTTCTGAAACTGCTCACTGCTATATTGGCTTCCCTGATCCGAGTGGTGGAGCAGCGCGTTTGGTTTACCGCGGCGCCAGATCGCCATCATCAGCGCATCCGCGACGAGCTGGGCGGTCATGGTCGCGCTCATCGACCAGCCCACCACGCGGCGTGAAAACAGGTCGATGACGGCCGCTACGTAGAGCCAGCCCTCGGCTGTCCAGAGATAGGTGAAGTCGGCGATCCACTTCTGGTTTGGCGTCGTGGCGTCGAACTGGCGATCCAGCACGTTGTCTGCCGCTTCGTGCCGGGTGCCCTTGTCCGAAGGCAGACCCCGGCGGCGTGGCCTTGCCCGCAAGGCGTGCTCACGCATCAACCGCTCGACACGGTGCAGCCCGCATGCGGCCCCCTCGGCCAGCACGTCGTGCCAGACCCGCCGGGCGCCATAGGTCCGGTCACTGCCGACGAAGCTGGCCTTGATCTGGGCGCCGAGAACCTCGTCACCGCGCGCCCGGGCACTGGGCGACCGGGAGAGCCAGGCATGAAACCCACTGCGCGAGACATCGAGCGCCTCGCAAAGCCACCGCACCGGCCAGATCCCTCGATGTTTCGCGATGAAGCCGAACTTCACAACAACTCCCTCGCGAAGTAGGCCGCGGCTTTTTTTAGAATGTCGCGCTCAGCCTTGAGCTTGGCGACCTCACGCCGCAGCCGATCGATCTCCTGCTGCTCGGGCTTGACCTGGCCGTGACCCGGAAAGGCCTGCCCAGGATCCGCAGTGAGCTCCTTGATCCAACGCCGCAGGATGTTTTCACCGACATCCAAGTCTCGGCTGGCTTGCACCACCGAAACACCACGCTCCTTGACCAGCCGGACCGCCTCCAGCTTGAACTCTCGGCTGAACTGTCGCCGTACCATCCCCACCCTCCAATCTCATGAAACACCCTAATCTCGGTGTCCACGAAACCGGCAGCAGCTCAGCTCTACCGCCGGCGTACAAGGAAGCGCTTCTTCTGACGACGTTGGGCGGTATGAGCCACCTGGAAGCTGCCCAGCAGCTCGCCGTCTCCGTTAAGGCGGTGGAAATGCGGATCTACCGCGCCAAACAACGTCTAGCCGAACTCATGAACGACGAGCCGTCCCATAACCAAGATGCCATCACCATAGGCGGATCAGACGAGATAGCGGAGCCATGGCGCCAGCGTGGTGATGGCTGAACTGGTGTCAGGTTGCACGAAATTCTGGGATTTGCCCGCGCGCCCACTCAATTGCGTGAAATTAAGGACGCTAGCCTATCTCGCAGTCCCGAATATGCAGCAATTTCGGGACTACGCCAGTTCCAATGTGCCTCGAACAATGATGGTAAGGCGTTCGGTGGCGGGGCGTAGATCGGGCGTTCGATACAATCTGGACCGGAAACACGTAGTCTCGCCTCACTCGGCGGGAGGAGTCTGGAGCCAACCTTGCATGAGCCGTAGTCCCGCGTTTCGTGCAGCCAAGCAACTGCCTGTTCGGAAGATCATAAAGTCAGTCCCGCATTTCTTTCGAGCTAACACATTATAATGACTTGAAAGTCCTGTACGGGATTTTCGTGCAGCGCGACAGCCGGCTGGACCCGGTCGCCGATCGCTGGCGCAAGCGCACGGTCCGGGTGGAGTGGGAGTTCTGGTCGGCCGACTGGACGCCATGGCGGGCGATCGTGCAGCTCCGGCAGGACTGGCCGAGCCTGAGGTTTGAAGTCCAGCCGGACTATGGCGACGCCGCCGATGGCTGAGGGGAAGACCCCCATCCCGTCGGCACCCGCCGACGTCACGGACGTCGACCCGATTTGGGACGACTGGGAGACGCCGCCGCGTGTGCCGAGCATCCCGGAGCTGCATGTCGACGGCTTCGACGGACCGCTCGACCTGCTGCTGGACCTGGCCGAACGACAACAGATCGATCTCGGCCGTCTGTCCGCACTGGACCTGATCACCCAGTTCGTCGCCGCGATGCAGAGGTTGGCCGGGCGGGTGACGCTGGAACGGCGTGCGGACTGGCTGGTGCTGGCCGCCCGGCTGCTGCTGCTGCGATCGCGACTGATGTTCCCGGCCAGCCCGGCCGAGGCCGCCACCGCCGAGCAGGATGCCGCCGCGGAAGAGCTGCGTCTCGGCGAGATGCTTCGCATCCGGGCTGCGGCGACTTGGCTCGAGGCTCGACCGCAGCTGGGACAGGAGGTATTTGCTCGGCCGCGGCAGAAACAGGACGGCCGCACCGAAACCACCATGGCGCTGCTGGAGGCCTGCCTCGTGGTGCTGCGTGGTCCGCGCAGCCGTCCGGAGACGGCGCCGCTCTACAGGCCGGTGCTGATGCAGTTCTGGCGGGTGGATCAGGCGCTGGCGCGGATCCGCGAGCTGCTGGCGGCAGATCCGTTGGGCGGTGAGTTGGGGATCTTCCTGCCGGCACTGGAGCCAGAAACGGGGCAGGGGGGCAACCGGACGAAGCAGGCGCGCGGGGCGCTGGCGGGGACCTTCGTGGCGTGCCTGGAGATGGCCAAGCAGGGCGAAATCGGTGCCGACCAGGACAGCCTGTTTGAGCCGATCCGGATCAGCCTGCCGCAACCAGCGCTTCAGAGTGCCCAAGCGAGCTGACGCGCCGCAGATCATTGAAGACAACCACCGACCCGCTGCGTTCAGAGTTGGTGTCGAAGCGTGGCTTGGTTCTAGACTCTTCCCGGTGTCTTGCTGGATGAGTCGACATGCAGGTTTTCGACAGCGCGGAGCTTTCGCCCAGCCGGACACCTTTACCGGACGCGCCGCCGGCTTACCGCAAACCTGGCACGATCCCTGTCACCGTGCGGCTGGATCCGTTCCGTTATGATCGGCTGAAGCGGCTGGTGCGACGCTTCTCGACGACGGGGCAGAACATCATCCAGACGGCGCTGGACCGCAGCATGGTCAGCCTGGAGCGGGAACGCGAGCGGGCCTCCCAGGCAGAGCTTCCCGGGCAGAGCCTGTTGTTTGCGCCGGCGGTCGACATCGGGGCCAGCATCGCCCGCAAGCCGAAGCAGGACAGCTTTGCGTTCGTCCGGCCGGAACCAACAGTGGCCCTGACCTACAGGGCGACGGTGCCAATGCACCGATGGCTGCATCGCCGCTCGGCCGAGACCGGGATGACGATCCAGGAGATCATCAACGACGCGTTGAAGCTCGCACGCGACAAAGGTTAGGCTGACCGCTCAGGCCGACGCGTAGCGCCAGATGGTAGCCGGCGTCTTCGTCCTGATTATTGCGCCTATAGTGGCGGCGACCGTCCATGGCTCGGCAGGCATGGAAGCTCGCTGCTCGATAACTTTGGTTACCGACCATAACCAGAGTGCCCGGCAACAGTCCAAAGGCGTTGCCGAGCGCCGTGAACCGCTTGCGGCGTGGGTGGTCAAGCTGGCACGGACTTGGGAATTGCCTCAGGTGACGGCGCGGTAGACTGTGAGGCCGAGGACGAAAAGCACGATGGCAATGGCCGCCGCGACCCAGAACATGATCTTAAGGATACTCAGGGCGGCGCCGACGACTAGGCCACCAAAGCTGAGCACTCCCATTACGACCGCCACGATGACGAACAGGATGGCGAGTTTGACCATGGCTTTGATCTTTCAGTTGAGGACGACGGCGCGTGGGACGTCGCACATCATAGCGTTCGACCCCCCGTGCAAAGCTTCAGTAGCTGGCAATGGTTAGCACCTTCTGGAGATTTTGTAGCGTCATGTAACACAATGCTTACGGGACTACAGGCCCCGGCTCACTGATTGACCAGCAGGCGATCACTGGGCGGCAGACCGCCTCCGACATTGCGGAGATCACCGGTACCGACCCACCGGCGCTCGTCGGGCAGAACCTCGAAGCTTGTCGGGACGCAGCGCGCGGCGCCTGCCCGCGGCAACCGACCGTTCATGCGCTTCCGAGCGACGGCAATGTGTGTACCGATTGGTGTTCAAGCCAAGTCCTGGCGGCGCTACCGGCCGAGCCGTCCACCGTAGCCGCCTTGATTGATGACCAGGCGCTGACCAAGAAGCCGGCGATAGTCCGAACGCGTGCAGAGCGCAGCATCGTCATGCTGGCCTGCAAGCGCATGGGAAAGATCCATGGCAGCGAACAGCGCCAAGCCGAGGGCCTGACCCGGCGATTGGTCGACAAGATGCTGCATTCCAGTTGGGTATCCGGGTCAGCGTCGCCAGCACCAGCGCACGCAGCACTGTGCGACCAGGGCGGTCAGCAACGAAACGATCTCGGGACTCTCTGCGCCAAGGGCCGTATTTTATCCCACTAGGCCTTTCGACAGGCCGCGCGCGGTGCCAGCCTGGGCCAGCCGGTGCAACAGCATTGCGCTCGCCCATGGTGCCGATCACAAGGCTGACCGCGAACTGAATGATCGCTCTGGTCGGGGACAAGAGGGGGGGCTCCCCTGGCTTCGGTTGCCATATGGTGACCCACCGGCACGGTAGCACCGCGGGCAGGCGGACCGCAGACCCGTTTGCGCATCCTCCGCTTCCGGACTGCTCATTCCGGTCGCGGCCGTGTCTCGGGCAGCAGCAGCCACACATAGCCCACGCCCAGCGCAGCAACGCCGGCTAGCACCATTAGCCCGGCGTCGAAGCCGAGCCATTGCGCGATGTAACCGACCGCCGTGGTGCTGATCGCCGCCCCAACCCCTGTCGCCATGCCGATCGCGCCCTGCGCTAGGTTGTAGCGGCCCGAACCCTGGGTGACGTCCGCGATCACCAGCGGCGTCAGGATGCCGATTACCGCGGCATCGATCCCGCTCAGCGCTTGCATAGGCAGCAGATAGAGCGGGCCGGGCGCCACCGTAAAAAGCAGCAGCCGTGCCGCGAGAGCCACGAACGCCAGCAGCAGGAGAGGCTTGCGTCCCCAGTCGTCCGCACGTCGGCCAAACCATCCGGCAAGCAGCGCGGTGATCACCTGGGGAACGATGATCAGTCCGGCCAGCACCAGCTCAGACTCCGCCTCGTGCTGCTGGCCGAGACGCTCCGCGACCAGAGGTATCGCCGAGGCGTTCGCGACCTGAAAGAGAAGCAGCATGCCGCCAAACACGATCAGGCCACGGTTCTTAAGCAGATCCCGGTAGCGTCCAGGCCTGTCCGGTGCGTCAGCTCGGGCGCCACGAGCGCGAGCATAGTCGATCTCACCGCTACGGATCCGTGTCAACGCCCAGATGGCGGGAACGCACAGCAGGGAAGCGAATAGGAACGAGGTCTGCTTGGACAGAAAATGCCCGAGCAGGCCCATCAGCGCGGCGGTGCCGGCGTTACCGAACGAATCGTAGCGATGGTTGCGCGCCAAGCGTCGGCTGAGACCGCGATGGCCGACCAGCCCCAGCCCGATCGCCGCCATCGCCGGGGCAATCACGCCAGCCGTGGCGCCGTGCGCAATCTGCGCCACCATCACCAGCACGAATTCGTGCGAGTAATACAGCGCCAGCGCGCCGACCGCGATCAGCCCGAGCGATCCTCCGACCAAAAGGCGCTTGGACCGTACCCGGTCGACCAGCGCGCCGCCCGGCATCTGGCTGCCAATGCCGACGATGGCGCCGACGGTCAGGATCAGGCCGATCCGGCCCTGCTGCCAGCCGTTCGCCGCCAGGTACACCGCAATGAACGGCCCGAACCCAGTCTGCACGTCGGCGATGAAGAAGTTGAGCCAGTCCAGTCCACGTTGGCTCTGCGTGGAGGGATGCGGCGCCGGATCGCTCATGCCCGACGTTTAGCTGCATTCGTGATGATGCGGCACCCTAAAATCATAACATCATCTGAAGTGCTGCCTGTATCCCGCCCGAAGCCGGAGCCTGGGCGGCATGCAGGTGAGTAGGTGAGGGGAGTCATACGGATCAGCTTGTCCTTGCTGACGTTCAGTAGCACGGCACTGTGATCTTGCCCGTTCGCATACCTAGCGAACACCAACTTCGTCGCATTGTCGTTATCATTGCCGCAATTCGAGTTCGAGTTGCTGGGCTCGAACTTCAGCTCGCTGAATGGCAACTCGGCCATCTTGGAGCTGCCGCCGAGGAAGCCGCCAACCGAGATACTGACATTCGAAATCTTGCCGCGCAAATTAAGCAGCATGTCGTCAATGGTGCCAATGCTGTCACCCTGGCTGTCGAAGACCTTGGCGCCGACGAGCTTGCTACTGCGCCAGTCGGAGTGGCTCTTCTGTAAACTGCTGTTGGCGATCATGGAGCCGTTTGTCGCGGCCTGTGCGGTGATGCCGCCACCAACCAGCAGGGATAATGCCATTACCGCAGCAACACCGGATTTCTTCATCGCATAGAAGATCTACCGTTTCCCTATAAACGGTACGCAACAGGACGATGTCGCATTGAGGAATAATCCCCTGACTACTGAAATCGTCCGCACGACAGTCTCGTCACGCCGCAGAAGATGGTTCCATCGGTGGTAGTCTTTCCCTGATGAGTCCCGCCGATCCACACCCGTTTTTCTCCGGCGCCCTTTCATATCCGCAAGCCAACAATGTTGATACCGATGCGTTAAGCACGCAAGTCTGACAGACTCCACGACTTTAACGGAAAACATTCACGACAAAATCGTCTATCGTTCGAACGCGGCGCAGGTGCCCGTGAGGGCGGGCCGCAGGCTGCTAGACGGTCGATACGCGAACGGGACCACGACGTATGAGCTTCTTCCGCGACATCGAAGCGAACAAGGACAAGTCCACGCTCAACACCATATCGCGTGCAGTCTGGCAGGAGATCTTTAACGACCACGCGCCGGTCATCGCCGCCCGCCTGGCCTACTACGGCATCTTCTGTCTGCTGCCGGGGCTTGCCGTCGTGGCCGCACTCTGGAGCCTGTTCGGTGATACGGCGGTACTGCAATCCAGCCTGCAGCTTAATGGCGGCGTGCTGCCGGCGGCCGCGGGTAGGCTGCTCGAACCGTTTCGTGCCCGCGTTCCAAACGAATTCGGCGGCTGCATCGCCATGCGGCTCAACGTCCTGCTGGTTGCCTGGACTGCCTTCCGGGCATCGGGCGGCCTGCTCACCGCACTGAAAATCGTCTAAGACGTCAAGGACAGGAGAGGGCGACTGCAACGGGCCGCGGTGGCGCCGCTGGCGGCGGCCTGACTGCAGGACGACACTGCTCGGCTTGTGATGTGGCTACGCTGGCCGCTGCTGGTGGCGATGTTCGCCGCGATGCTGGCTCTGCGGTCCGGCTACGTTCTGGACCAGCCGGCGGTGCTGCGCGGTCCGCTCTGCTGCAGCGTGCTGACCGCAGGGGTCCTGTGCCTGCTCGCCTCGGCCGGCATCTTCTTCTACGCTGGCATGTCGCCAACTACGGCAGGCTCTACGCCCGCGCTCTCGCCTTGCTGATCGGCGCCGAAGTCTATGCGTTTTGAGCAGCCGGCGGTAGGACGAACCCAAACGAAACAATGGAGAACCACGATGAAGATCCTCGTAGCGCTTCTACTACCCTGGCTGTCGTTCTTCCTGATCGGCCGGCCGATCGCCGGAGTGGTCTGCCTATTCCTGCACGCAACCCTTATCGGCTGGATCCCGGCGGCAATCTGGGCAGTCTATGCACTCAACCAGCATGAAACCGAGCAGAAGATTGCGGGCTGAACCAGCCGGCTCCCGATCGGGAGGAGGACTCGCGGCCGGCTTGTGCCTCATGCTGGTGGGGTGCACCCACGCTCAGCTGACGGCCAGCACCTCCCGGGCCGCCGGCACGGTAATGGAGATCCAGTATCAGGTGGTGATGGATAATCTTGCCCGGATGGAGCGCTACCCGGCGACATTGCCGTCGCAGATCAGGATCAAGCAGGGTACGGTCCAGGTCAGCGACGAGGTGGGATTTTACCAGCTGCAGGTATCCGGCGGCGCCGGCGGCATGTTCGGTGGTCCGCGCGCCGAACGCACCGTGAGCGAGCAGTGGGGCGCGGACGCGATATGCGATCCGCTCGCGGTCAAGCAGCTGCAGGATATCTATCGTGCCGCAATGCGGCTTCCGCCGTTCCACGATCCTGGCTTCCTCGACTTCGCGCAGGCCCGGGTTAGCCGGCAGAAGCGGTCCGGGCACGGTTCCGGCGCCCCACCGGGCGACGCCGTGACCAAAGTCGATCTCGCGCGCGACGTTCCGAGCGACTGGTTTCACGTCGGAACCCGGAGCCAGATGCCCAGTGATGCCGCTTATTTCGGGCATTTCGACGGGACGTGGGTCTGGGTTGTGCCGGACGAGGTAGGCGACCTAAGCCGATTCACCCTTCTCGTCCTGTTCGTTACCAAGCTCGGTCCCGGCCAGGACACCAGCACGGGCGGCGGGTTAATGTACACCGGCGGCAGATGATCCGCCGGCGCCGGCTACATAGCCTCCTTCACGCCCGACCGGATCAGCCACCAATTTACCGGATATGCGGTCATAAACCCGCACAGCATCGCCAGCTGCATCATGAACCAGAAAGAGGGGGTGTCGGTGCGCAGACTCACGCCCAGGACCGAGCCGAACAGGTAGAAGTCGGCGAACGCCATGAAGCCGTACATGCCGATCTGCCAGGAGGCCAATGACAGGCAGTCGACCTTTATCGCCTGCCAGATCCCCTGTCCCACCGACAGGTCACGCATCGGCTTGATGGTGAAATACTGGAACACTACCCCCAAGCCGAAGGCGGCCAGGAAGTCGACGATCCAGCCGGCGAAGATCTTGGCTGCGAACAGGCTGTGCCAGCCGAACCAGACCGCGACAGTGGGCACCAGGAACACCAGCCATTCTGCAACGATGTCGCCCAAGGTACAGCCGCTCCCGCAATGCAGCGCGCCGTTGGCGACGATCATCGGAAAGGGCGTGTCCGTGCGGCTCGGCATCTCGTCACCGCGGTCCATGGCGGCGCGTGCGACGCGTTCCTCGGCAAGGCGCCCGTAGCAGACATATTGCCAGACCACGAGTACGCTGCCGAACAGGGCACTGACCGGCCAGACGACGTTCATGATCCACATGTGCTGTGGATGCCGGACCAGGTCGAGCGCGAGGGCGATCGCGCAGATTGCGCCGACACCGAGACTGACCAGTGACAGCACATGCAGCCAGGGTGGTATCATGGAAGGACCTTCGAATAGCTATGGCGCCTGCATGACATCGTTGTCAGGCTAGCGCTGTCGCGGCTAGAGGCGGGGATGGATTGAGGAGGGCCGCGCGACTGCGGACCGCATTGTCCAGACAGTCAAGCACGGCACGGACACGCGGCACCTGCCGGTTTTGGCGATACACACCAAGCAATATCTCTGCCGCCGGGATCGACACCGGCGCTTACAGGCGTCGTCGTCCCGGCTCTGCGTCCGCGCGCAGCGCCACACGCGCCCGATCGGCGTCCTCAGTAAGCCAACTCGCCTTCTCCGATAGGTCCCTCTTGTCGAGCAGTGTGATCAGTGTGTGTCCGACGCAACCAGGCCGACATCGGCATTGCGTCGGCCACCTACGACTGTGTCGGCTTTCCACCGATCGAGAGGCGCCAACCCTGAGCTCTGGCGCTCAGGCGAAAAAGAACGCCAGCCCGAACACGACGTAGACCCCAATCAGCAACACACCCTCGAACCAGGTGGTCTCACCGTCGCCGGCGATCGCGTTGACGATAAAGGCGGTACCGGCGATCGCGAACAGGTCAAGCGGATCCTCGAACACCAACGTCATCGGATGGCCGAAGAGCCAGGACAGGATCACTAGCAGCGGTGCTACCACCAGCGCCACCTGGATGGCCGATCCGATGCAGATGCTCATCACCAGCCCCATCCGGTCCTGGCGCGCGAACCACACCGCGGCGAAGAGGTCGGAGATGGTGCCAACCAGAGCGATGACGATCACGCCGAGAAAGATCGGAGACAGATGCAGTGTCGACGATGCCTGGGTCAGTGCGCCCGACAACAATTCACTCTCCAGCGCGGCACCGACCGTCGCGCCGACCAGCACCGCCAGGCCGCGGCCAATTGACCAGTCGGGTTTGCCCGTCGGCTCGGCGGAGGCGAACACGTCGCGATGCGTGACCAGCGTGTAGCAGAGGTTGCATACATAGAGCAGAAGAAGCACTATCGAGACTGCCAAGCTGAGCGCTTCGTCGCGGCCGCCGACCTCCGACGCCTGGGTGAAGCGCCGGCCGGTATAGTCGAACGCGGCAGGCAGCAGCAGCGCGATCACCACCAGGATCAGCAGGCTGGATAGCAGGCCGGCTCGCTCGCGCTTGAAGAGTTGCCGCTCCCGTCCCCAGCCGCCGACCACGATCGCCAGCCCGAGCCCGAGTAGGGCGGTGCCTAGGATCGAACCGGTGATTTGGGCGTGCACGACGTCGGCCTCGCCGCGCATCAGTACGAACAGGGCAATCATCAATTCGGCCACGCTGCCCAGGCTGACGGTCAGCAGGCCGCCAATCGCCGGCCCGGTGTGGCCAGCGAGCTGCTCGGTGGCCGCGCGGATCCAGTCCGCCAGCACCGCCACACCCAGGATGCCGGCAAGGAACACCCAGATCGGCGAAGCGTGGAACATATACTGCAGCAGTGGTGCGATCGGGACTACCAGCAACAGGCCGAGACGAATCATGCCGAGTCCTCGCATTGCCGGGCTAGGTTCTGAAGCACCGGTAGATACGTAGCGGGTACGCTATGCGAAACCACAGAAGCGGCCGCCGCTGGGGTTACCACCGGCTAGAAGAACGGCCTGTATGGAGCTGGCAGCCGCCTAAGCCTTAGGATGCTGGCCTGCACATCGATCGGTGCGCGGCATTCATGCTTCCCACTTGGCGCTATTCCGACGCCGGTGCCTGACTTGGCTCATCAAGCAGTGTTTCGATGAGGCGTCGGGCGGACGACGTCCTGCCGGCATCCAGCATATCGATGGCGTTCTGGATCTGGTGCGACCGTGCACGCTCCTTGGCTGTCGGCGGGTCGCCCAGCTGTCCGGCATTCAAGGACCGCACCTCGGCACGACCGAGCGCCGCCCGCGCCCTGGTAGTATTTCCGGCTGCGATCGCCTGCCGGGCGGCTGTCAAGTAGGCATGTGCGCTGGCCGCAGCCGGAAGGTCGAAGGTTGGCGTCGCGGCAAGCGTGTTTGCCGCCTTGCCTTGTTCCGGTTTCGGCGGCACCTGCCGCAGTGCCCGAAGCTGGGTATCGGCAGCATCGGCACGCGTATTCGCTGCTGCCAAGAGCGTCCGCAGCGTCGCCATGTCGTCGACGGAACCCTTGGCGGTGGCCAGGGCTGCTTGCGCCTGGCCTGCGGATTGACGCGCGGTCGCTACCTGCGCCTGCAGGCCATTGACCTGCTGCTGCAGGATATCCTTGTCGTGACCCAGGGCGGCCGTCCGCGCTTCGTCAGCCTGTAACGTGTCGCGCGCCGTCGCCAATTCCGAGGCGCGGACGATGGCGAGATACCAGCCCGCCGCACCCACCAGCATGATGAGCACGGTCAGGATGATGACCGCAGCGCGCCAGTTCGATTTCATACAAAGTCTTCCAATGTGAGCGGGTGAGTTATGCAGTGAAGATCGTTAAGCGGGTGGGCGCGGTTCGCTTGCAACATTGCCGCGGCGTCATGCTGACGTGCATCGATCCCGCTGATGGACCGCTTACATACCCTGTGTCCAACAGATTGGGTGATAGACCACGAACCACTCCGGTATTGTGATCCGAGAGCCGTATGTTTTTTCGCGGATGAAGATACATGCAGTCATGAAATTCAGTGACGCTTCGTGCAACTGCTGCAATGACTGAAACGGCAGAAGCAGGCTTGTGGCCAAGAAAGTGGCAGGTGTTGCTCCATGTAACGCTCGTCTCAGCATGCTCTGGAGTGCCGCGCCCGGGCAGGTCCTGGGCTATGGCACGCCAGGCGTGTCCGGCTATATGCCTGGTGGTGCGTCAGACAGCCTGCAGGTAGAGCTTGCCTCCGCCCGCCTTCGTCCTGACCGGCGCCAATACCAACGACAGTATGCCGTTCGAGGAGTTGTTTGACGATCCCGCGATCAGCGGCAAGACAGGCCGCGCCCGACATCGTCCCGACAAGCTCCACGCCGACAAGGCCTACGACCATCGGCGCTGCCGACAGGCCTGCCGCCGTCGCGGCATCGCACTACGCATCGCAAAGCGGGGTATCGAGACCAGCCAGAAGCTCGGGCGGCACCGATGGGTCATCGAGCGAACCTTCGCCTGGATCAACCGCAACCGCCGCCTCGTAACGTGCTATGAGCGCAGAAGCGACATCCATCACGCCTTCACCGCTCTCGCCTGCGCGCTCACCTGCTTCAACAAACGGCAGCCTGGAGGCGGTTGGTGCCAGCGACATCTTCCGCCAGGAGAACGACACGAACCATCTTGGTGGCACTGCCCGCATGGTCGACGACCGTCGAACCAGCGTCGTAAACGCAGATTGCCGCAGCTGGGACATTCCGAACTTGTGGATCTGCGACGGTTCAGTGTTCCCGACCGTCGGCGGCGTCAACCCGTCGTTGACCATCACCGCGATCGCTCTACGGACTGCAGACCGTATCATACAAATGGCAAAGCGTAGGGAGCTCTAATGCTTCGAGGCAATGCCTTGCCTTATACCCCACTAGGGAGAAGAAGGGGCTACAGCCGGCGTTAAGGGCAAGTATGTCATTCTGGAAAACGGTCGTCGTATAAAAGAATTATACACCTCGGAGAGTGCGGCGCGCAGTCGGGTTCCGCTGCATCAGCGACGGACCAAAGGTAATTAGGCTAGAGCGGCGCTATTAGGTCGTCGGCTTAGGTGGCTCGTCCAATGTTGGCTCCCTGGCTGTAGAAACAGGCACAGCCGTAGCGGAGCTAGCATTTTGCTCGCGACTTGAGGTTATATCCGCCAAGGCTTCATGCCAAAACTCATCGCCTCGCCCGTTTGGACACCCGGCTTGCTCCCAAAGCTTATAGGCACGGCGGCGGACTTGTTCCTCAACATCTGGCTCACCATCCGACATTTCAGCCCTCCGCCTTTGCTGCAATCGTTTGTAGCTGAATTTGGCGGTTCGGGTAAGGCTTTCAGTCCTCCAGAGCGCCAATTATAATAATGTTGCGAGTGCGCCTAGGCTGTAGCATTCTTTGACACCTGTCTTCAGGCAAAGTGTCAAGATGTCGTGAACTGCAAAGCATGAACACGTCGCTCGCATCGGAGCTGGAACGTTTCGTCGCAACGACCGTGGCCGCTGGCCGTTACCTCAGCGCGCGCGAAGTCGTCAGTAAGGCAGTGTGGCTGTTGAAAACTATAAAAGGGTGTCCCTAAGCATGACCTCAGCCTGCAAAGGATAAAGGGATCCGGATTCGGTTTCTGTGGTGAGAAGCGGGCGGCCGCATGTTACAGCATTGGGCCACAATGGTTTGGATCGTGATTAATTGAGCCACATGAACAAACAATGTTGGCGTCCAACTTGCCAAAGTTGCTATCACAAAGGTGCTGCCGTCTTGAATAAAATCATTCTGGCGTGTCATTGATAACAGCAAGTCGCATTCCGTACCTTGCTGTTATCAAACCAACTTATGCTTAAGTTTCGTTCTACAATTGCAAATTTATAATGGTTTAGAGGCTATCATGCAATCGTGTATTAATCCGGTTACTCTAGAATGACCTTTTCACGCTTAGAGCAGTATCAGAAAGAAATTCGGGGAAAGGTTTTTAGAAGACTGTCTGACCGTGAAGTTACGGCACTCAGGCAATTCTACTATTCTACTGAATTCTTCGAGATGCTTGGAGAGCGCCCCTCTCCAGAGACTTTTGCTTTACTTGAAATGTTTCTTTTCGAGAAAGTTCCCCCGGATATTTCGGAACCGTTCATTGTCCGGTATGTCTGTGAGGAAGTTGTCCTCCGACATATGGTGGCTCCAGGACGAACCATTCAATAATTCCTTGCTACTTAACCGATTTGGGAACACGAGTATCACGTAGATGCAATCAGCATTTCAGCACTTATGCTGGAGGAGGCACATGCCAAAGCTGTGTAGTTCGAGGACAAGGAGTACAACATCGCTATTGTCGATGCCGGAACTGGCTTCCGATAGAATACATGCAGACCGAGGAACGTTCGCGTTGCTGAAATTGCAAGATAACGGGTATGATGACAAGCTGCACATTGTCATCAGCCCTATTCGCTAGCGTGATCTTTCATTATCACTTGGGTCAATACTGTGTCGCCTTTCTGGAAGGCCGAGCTGCGTATAACAACGACCCGACCTCAGTGACTGACCGTACTTCCGCCACTAGGGTTATCCTTTCTGTTGACAAAGCACAGTTGGTCCCAGCATCAGACTTCTAGCGGCTGCCGACGTTTCGACACAAGCCAGATGACGTATCTCCAGGAATGCATTAATTGCGCACAAACTCAATGGCAAAAGGTAGAACACCATGGCTAGCGTAGATAATCCAAGCGAGACTGGTGGCCGTGTCATCGCCGCCAGCAAAGTAAGTGGTACAAGCGTCTACAGCGAGGCCGGCGAGAAGCTAGGCAACGTGTACGATGTCATGCTCAACAAGGTGTCTGGAAAAGCAGAGTATGCCATCCTGAGCTTTGGCGGCTTTCTCGGAATCGGTGATAAGTATCATCCGCTGCCTTGGAATCAGCTGAAATATGAACCTCGCCAAGGCGGCTATGTGATCAACCTCAGCCGGGACCGACTTGAAGGCGCACCGGCTTACGCAGCCAGTGAGATGAGTGTGTGGGATGATCTCCGCGGCCATGACATCGATGATTATTATGGGCACGGAGCTGGTCTCGCTTCCTAAAGAGCGACCCTAATCTTCACAGAGCAGCATAGGCCTCGACATCAGCGGAGCTGTCCCACTCGAGGAAGGTCCTGAGCGTGTCGTCGGCTAGCACCACACGCCTGGCCTAGACGACGTACGCGATCTCGTCACCTTCACGCAGCTGCAGGGCCACCCGCACTGGCCGCGGGATGTTGTATGAGCTTTGCCAGTCAGCGAACTAGCCTGGATAATTCATGAGCCTGGTGTTGAAGTCATCCATGGATGATGACGGTACAACCGGAGGCTGTGGGCGCATAGCTTGCTTTCGCCCCCGGTCGGGTTCGTTGGGAAGGCTCTGCGGTTGATCTGCGTTAGGGGTTGGTCGGGTCGGGGGTGGTCGGGGGCGCTTCGCCCGTGTGTCAGATGCTGAGGCGGGGCATGCGCGTCAGCAGCAACGCAAAGATCGCCTGATCCGGCGTCGCGTGCGGCAGGTGCAGGCGAACCTGCTTCTTCAGAACGTCGATGCGTACGGCCAGCTTGATAAGGCGTAGCCGCATGGTGTCGAACTGCATGACCCGCCAACGCGAGCGGCGCGGCATCAGCGCGCGCAGGCTCCACATCAGCCGGTAAGCGCCGAGATGCAGGAACAGGCGCATCTGGTTGGCGGTCGCCCGGCTGCAGGAGGTGCGGTCTGCGGATAAATGCGTCTTCCAGGCCTTGATGTGGTTCTCGGCCTGACCGCGGGCGCAGTAGATGTCCTGGTAGATGCTGCGGCTGGACAGGCCACGCAGACTGGTGACGATGAAGCGCGTGTCGGTTCCCAACGCTCCGGCCTCGACGCGCGCGATGATGCGCTCCACACGGTCCCAGCTTCGCGCCGCGTCATGGAAGTCCCTGAACCGGCGCAGCTTGGTTTTATCTCCAAGAGCTGCGGCGCGGGCGGCGGTGCTCTCCTCGAGACCGAGGATGTGCTTGCGCAACGTCGACGTGGGGGCGACGCCCAGCGTGTAGTCGAGCCGTCTCGCCCGGCAGAACCGCAGCACCTCTGGGGTGCAGTAGTGGCTGTCGGCACGCAGCATGATCTCGACACGCGGCCAGTTGCTGCGGATCACGGTGATCAGGCGGTGCAGCCAGCGCACGATCTGCCTGCCCGTCGGCCGACTGGCTGGACGCAACACGGCGGCGATCATGCGGCCGTCGCCATCGAACACCACGATCGGCTGGAAGCCGTAGTCATCGTGATGCGCATTGAACAACCGCAACTGCTGGCCGCCATGCACGGCGTCGAACGTATCATCGATGTCGAGCACAATGCGCCGTGGCACCTGGCGGAAATTCTGGCAGTAGTGATCGATCATGGCACGCCCCATGCGCAGCAGGGCGCGCGCATCCGGCAGGTTCTCGCAGCGCGATATGGTCGGCTGCGAACAGAGCTCGGCCTCATCGGGCAGGCGCCCCATGGCAAGCTTGAACATCGGATCGCGGCGCAGCCTGTCGGCGTCGTTGCCGTCCTCGTAACCGGCTGCGATCATCAGCATCCGCGTGCGGATGATCTCGTCCAGACCATGGATTACCCGGCCTGGATCACGCGGATCATGAATGCAGGTCGCCAGATGTTTCGCGATGGCAAGCCGCTGCTCGACCTCTCGCAGGACCAGCAAACCACCGTCCGACGACATGCATGCGCCGTCGAAGCGCGCCACGATCGCGTGGCCACCTACTGGTGACAAACCCGGCAGCGCCGGGGTAAGTTCAACCTTGACGGGCATGCGCTCCAGGATCCGATGGGATTGGTCTCAGCATCCAAATCCTACATCGTGTCAGTGGTTTGTCCCATGCCCGTCACCCCTGACGAATTATCCGGGCTAGAGTATACGTTGTGATCATGTCTTGCTATGCAAGAAGAACCTCTAAAGAGGGTAAAGCCTTCTGCTGTTAGACGCGTGCACTCCCTGCACTGCCCTTTAGCGGGAGTGCTCCGTCAGTATCCTTGGATCACCCGATAGTCACCGTGCCCGTCAGCCTCGACTTGGCCAGCGCTCTCGTTCATCCGGACGCATGGCCTGCCTCGTGACCCGCAGTGCGTGATCTTCGCCAGCAGGCCGGCCTTCTCCCACCCTTCTTGTTTGCCCGGAGCTAGAGCGGTTTTTCACCGGGCTGAATCATAAGGGGATTCCGCCGCCGCGGTTTTCTGATTCAGCAACCTATGCCGGTGCTGGAGGCCGGCATGGATGGCACGGGCATTGTCGGTGCATCTCCGGGACAGGGTAGTGGCGGCGGTCGCGGGTGGTCTGTCACGTCGGCAGGAAGCGATACGTTCGGCGTCAGCGCCGCGAGCGCAGTCCGGTGGCAGCAGCTTGCCAGTCAGCACGGGACACCGGCACCACGACAGCAGGGCGGTGATAGACGTTCGGTTAAGATCGAGGCGCATGCCAAGCTGATCCTGGAGGCTTACGAGGCGACCCCCGACATCACCCTGGCCGAATTGCAGGCGCTGCTGGTTGATCACGGCACCGAGGTCGCGCTCGGCACGATTGGCGGTTTTTCGCGCGGCGTGGGATAACGCTTAAAAACAGAGAGCGCACGGGACCGAGCAGGATCGCCCCGACATTCTGAAACGGCGCGAGGAATGGTTCAACGGCCAGCTCGATCTCGATCCCGAGCAGCTCGTCTTCATCGATGGTTGAGCTCCGAAGGAGATCAACGGGGCCGCGACGAACATGGCGCGTCGCTATGGCAGAGCGCCACGCGGCGAACGACTGCGTGCCGCACGGGCACTGGAAAACCACTACTTTCGTTGCGGGTCTGAGCCGCACCGGCATGATCGCACCCTGGGTGCTTGACGGACCGATGAACGGTGATGCCTTCACCAACTACGTGACCCGTGTCCTCGTGCCCGAACTTTTTCCCGGCAACGTCGTCATCATGGACAACCTGTCGAGCCATAAGGCGCCAGCCGTACGTGCCGCCATCGAAGCCGCGGGTGCCAAGCTCCTGTTGCTTCCGCCCTACAGCCCCGACTTCAACTCCATCGAGATGGCCTTCTCGAAGCTGAAAGCACATCTGCGAAAAGCGGCCTAGCGGACCATCCACGGCCTCTGGGATGCCATCGGTCGGATCGTCGACCTCTACTCGCCCCAAAAATGCTCGAACTACTTCGCTGCCGCTGGCTACGATGCAGACTGATCAGAAACCGCTCTAGCGATCGAGCCTGGACGGACGCGTTCGACTATATCGAGCGGTTCTACAACCGGCCGAGACGCTACTCGACCATCGGCTATCTCAGCCCTGCAGCAGCTCACTTATCGGCTGGCGAACCCGGGGTCATTTGCCCGGTGTGCCGCTCTCGCGCAACATCGGGCGATCATCGCGTGGCAGGATCCTCCGACATGACACCAATGGCCTCAGGTGAGCCTGATGGCGGCCCGCTTGGCGAGATGGCAGCGTCTGGGGTCTCGCTCTCCCGGACGGCACGGGCCTGCGCGGTGCTGTCCGGCATCGCTATGCTGTTTTGGGTGCTCGGCTCTTTCGTGCTCGAGCTGTTCCTGGTCGTGCTGATCGCGCTGCTGTTACGCGGAATGGCCGCGCTGCTGGCGCGTGTGACGCGGTTGCCGGTCGGGGGCAGCTTGGCGGTGGTGGTGGGGGGGCTGACGCTGCTGGCCGGGGTTGGGCTGTATTATCGCGGACCGCGCTTCGCGCACGAGATGCAGCTGCTGTTCGATCGTCTGGCCCCCGAGATTCTGCGGTTGCGGCAGCATTATGCCGCCACAGAATGGGGGCAGTTCCTGCAGCAGCACCTGATGCCGGAGGGCGGAAGCGGCGCGGCGATGCGCATCCCGGCGATGGCGGTGCTCGGAAGCACCTTTGGGGTGTTCGGCGAAGCGGTGGTGGTGGTGCTTGCCGCGATCTACATGGCGGTGTCGCCCGATCTGTATGTGCGGGGTCTGGTGCTGCTGTTTCCTCTGCCGGCGCGCTCGCGGGTCAACACGATCCTGCGGGACTGCGGGGCGTCGCTGCAATGGTGGATGGTGGGGCAGGGGGTGAGCATGCTGGCGGTCGGTATCATCTCGACCGTGGGGCTGCTGATTCTGGGCGTGCCGCTGCCATTCTCGCTTGGCCTGCTCGCGGGGATGCTCACCTTCATTCCGTATGTTGGGGCGTGGCTCGGGTCGGTGCCGGCGATCCTGATGGCGATGACAGTCGGGCCATTCACTGCACTCTGGGCGGCCGGTGTGTTCCTGCTCTGCCATATCGTTGAAGGGTATCTACTGGCGCCGCTGGTACAGAGACGCACCACAGAGATGGCACCAGCGCTGACGCTGCTGGCGATGGCGGTGGTCGGGTCGTTTTATGGAATACTTGGGCTGATCCTGGCAACACCGATTACGGCGGCTGCGCTAGTGGCAGTCAAGGAGGGGTATATCGCATCGATCCTGGGAGACGGGTCGATGCGGAAGCGGGAGGGGGCGGCGGAGGCGTAAGGGGTGTTATGGCGGCGCTGGCCGAGTTGCTAGCGGAAGTGGCGCTGGTGCACAGACCGGTCGGCTGGTGCACCACTCTGTTGCAGGGATAGCTGCTGTCTCGGCTGAGGTAGGATGATGCGGGGACAGACCCCGGTCACGTTCTGGGGTGGGTTGTCGTGCCGTTCAAAGCCAACGCGGAGCGTCGCCACGACATCCCAAAGCAACGGCACCGGGTCACGAACTCTGCCGCTTACGATGCCGCTCTGCGTCAGCGCGGCAGCCTGACGGTGTGGTTCACCGACGCGGCGATCGCGGCTTGGAAAGCGGAGCCGCGGACCACTTGAGGCGGTCAGTCGCGCTATTCGGCCCTGGCCATCGCAACGGCGCTGACGCTGAGGTCGGTGTTCCGTTTGGCGCTGCGGCAGACCGAAGGGCTGATTGGCTCCATCATCGGCCTGCTCGGCCTCGAACTCCTCGTGCCGGACCACACAACGTTCAGTCGCCGGGCCGAGAGCTTGGACGTGGTTTGCCCCCGGCCAAGCTCCGGTACCGTTCACCTGCTGGTCGACAACACGGGGCTCAAACTCTGCGGCTCCGGCGAATGGCTGCTCGAGAAGCATGGCACGAAAACACGGCGGTCGTGGCGCAAGCTGCACATCGCCGTGGACGCCGACACTGGACGGATCGCGGCGGCGGCGCTGACTACCAGCGATGTCGATTACGCGTCCCTAGTCAGCCCCTTGCTCGATCAAGTGAATGGCCCGGTCGCCTCGTTCGCTGCCGACGGTGCTTACGACCAAGACGGCGTCTACGGTGAGGTCATGTCGCGACATCCCGAGGCGTCCGTCATCGTCCCACCACGCTCGAGCGCGGTGCCGAGGGACACCGCGCAGACGGCACCCACGATGCGAAACCGCCACCTGCAGATCATCACCGAGCGCAGTCGAATAACCTGGCAGAAGGCGGCAGGCTACAGCTGGCGAGCGCTGATGGAGGCCGACATCAGCCGTTTCAAACGGGTCATCTGTGATGGGCTGCTATCGCGCACCGATCAGCGTCGAGCGACCGAGATCGCGATTGCTGTAAACGCAGTGAACCAAATGCTCGAACTCGGACGTCCGGAATACGTCCGCCCCCCGTAAGCAAGAGACGAGATGACCGAGCTGCAGCCCCCGATGACCTGTGCAACACAGTCGGGATGGAGGTGATGCGGATGGCGCGGCCGTCATCGAAGCAGCAGGACGACGAAGCCCGCATAGGCGGCGATCAGCACGCCGCCGCCTATGCGGTTCATCCTGCCGCGGCGGAGGAACAGCAGAGTGGCGATCAGGGTGGTGCCGAGCAGGCACCACAGGGTCAGCCGCGCGGTCGGCGACATTGTGCCGACGGGCAGGAACAGGGTCGGCAGGTAGGCGCCGGCGAGCAGGTTGAGGCTGTTGCTGTTGAAGGTCTCGCTGACCACCGCGGACCCGCGTCCCTGGACCGCGAGCCGGATCGCCGCCACCACGTTTGGAATGCCGGTCAGTGTCGCCAGCACCAGCGCGCCAAGCACGACCTCCGACAGGCCCCACCGCGCACCGAGGAAGCTCGCCGCTTTCACCATGCCGATGCTGGTCAGTACCACGACGGTGAGCAGCGGCACGATCGCCAGCTTATCTGCCCAGGAAGGCGTATGCGGCCGTTGCTCGTCGCCCGCATCCACCTCGGTGTCGCTTACGGCCTCGCGTAGCCAGCGTCTCAGGGGACCGGGCATCGCCACCCGGCCTATCTGTGCGGGCTTCATCGCCGAAACGATCACGTAGGGGATCATCACGGCGGCGATCAGCAACCCGGCCCAGAGCGGCGGGAGCCCCAGCACCATCTGGCAGGCGACGACCACCGTGACCCACAGCGACACCCCGGCATTCAGCAGCAGCGTCTTGACGCCGCACACGACGCTGCCGGCGAGCAGCGCGCTGAGCCCGAGCAGTGAGGCCAAGTTGAAGATGTTGGAGCCCAGGATCACGCTCTTGCCGAGATCATGCTGGCCGCTGACCAGGGCGGTCAGGGCAGAGGCGATCTCGGGGCTGTCCGCACCGAGCGCTGTGATCAGGCCGAGCAGCCCCTCGGACAGGCCGAGCGCGGTGCCGACCTGGTCCAGGCGATGCGACAGCACCGCGCTGGCCATGGTGCCGATCACCAGGCTGATCGCGAACAGGATGATCGCCTCGGTCAGGGACAGGATGCGGCTCCGTCGACGAACAGCGTCCTGTCCTTGCCGTCGCCCTGCGAGGATGCCGGTACGATGCTGCGGGGGATTGTCACGTTAACTGGTAGGTTACGGCGTTCTGGCTCAGGGTAGTAGGATGAAGAAGCCGGACCCAAATCACCGTCACCGTTTCCCGGCGGACCTCATCCGCCACGCGGTGTGGCTTTATCACGTCTTCAGCCTCAGCTTCCGAGATTTCGAGCTGTTGTTGGCAGAGCGCGGCATCATTGTCTCGTGTGAGAGCATCCGTCGATGGTGTTTGAAATTTGGCTCCAGCTTCGCTGACGGCCTGCGTCGCCGTCGGCCCCGGCCTGGTCACAAGTGGCACCTCGATGAGGTCTTCATCCGCATCCAGGGCGAACTGCGCTATCTTTGGCGTGCTGTCGACCAGAACGGTGTCGTGTTGGACATCCTGGTGCAGAGCCGCCGGGGTGGCACGGCCGCAAAACGCTTCTTTAAGCGCCTGCTGAAAGGCTTGCAGTATGAGCCACGCGTCCTCGTCACCGACAAGCTGTAGAGCTATGGCGTGGCAGAGAGAGCGGCTACCTGAATAACCGGGCGGAGAACTCACATCGGCCAACCCGCCGCCGAGAGCGACACATGCAGCGGTTAAAGTCGATGCGGCAGGCCCAGCACTTCTTATTCGCTCACGCCTTCATCTCCGGGCATTTTCATCCACGACGCCATTTGATGACAGCCCACCGCTATCGTGCCGTGCGTGCCAAGGCCTTCCAAGCTTGGAAGCAGGAAACGTGTGTCCAAAGCACCGGATAATTGCTCCGTCGCTGCCGTGCTCCGCTTCGGTCTGCAACTCGACCGTTAACGTGACAAGCTTCCCAGCGCCTACACATCATCATCCCTGGTCCGAAACGCTCCATGCGCAGCAAGCTTGAACATCCCGCCCTCATCACGGCCCTCGGCATCACCGGCCTGCTGGTCGGCGCTCTTACGCGATGGACCGACACGACACCGGCCAGTGCTCCAGTCACGCCGCGTCGCGTGGCCGGCCGCTGCGCGAGACCGGCACGCCCTGCGGCCCGGAGCGGGTGGGCCATTGCCAAGGCCGTCGTGTCGCAGGTCTTCTCCGACCGGCTAATGACGGAGGCCGCGGGTGTCACCTTCTACACTCTCCTCGCTATCTTCCCGGCGCTGGCGGCGCTGATCTCGATCTACGGCCTGGTGGCGGACCCGCGCACCATTGCTGGGCAGCTGTCGGCGCTGCAGGGCATCATGCCCGGCGGCGGCATGGATATTTTGAAGGAGCAGGTCGAGAGCCTGATTTCGAACGGTGGCAAGGGACTAGGCGTTGGCCTAATGTTCGGCGTCGTCACCTCGCTTTGGAGCGCCAACCAGGGCACCAAGGCCTTGTTCGAGGCGCTCAACGTGATCAACGCCGAGACCGAGTCCCGTGGCTTCGTCCATCGCACCTTGGTGACCCTGGCCTTTACGCTCGGGGCGTTGGCCTTCATCGTGCTGGCAATGGGCGCCGTCGTCGTGGTGCCGATCGTGCTTAAGTTCCTCGGCTTGACCGGGATAGGCGCCGCCGTACTGCAATACGCCCGCTGGCCCCTGCTTCTCGCGGTGGTGGGTGTGCTGCTCGCGCTGGTGTATCGCTTCGGGCCCAGCCGGGAACCGGCCACCTGGCGCCTGATCAGCTGCGGCAGCGGCTTCGCCGCGGTCAGCTGGCTTGCGGGGTCCGCCGTGTTCTCCTGGTATGTCGCCAACTTCGGCAGCTACAACAAGACCTATGGCTCGCTCGGCGCCGTAGTGGGCTTCATGACTTGGATCTGGATCTCAGTCATTATCATCCTGGTCGGCGGCGAGCTGAATGCCGAACTGGAGGACCGGCTCGATCCAGATGCGGACGGGGCGGGGCCCTAATGATTTAGAGACGCACGACCGATGATTTTTGAAAGCTGGTTCGGCATCTTGCGGGTGCTGGTCGTCGGCCCCCTGGCCTATGCCTGGGATGGTCACGTTAACGGTCGAGTTGCAGACCGAAGCGGAGCACGGCAGCGACGGAGCAATTATCCGATGCTTTGGACACACGTTTCCTGCTTCCAAGCTTGGAAGGCCTTGGCACGCACGGCACGATAGCGGTGGGCTGTCATCAAATGGCGTCGTGGATGAAAATGCCCGGAGATGAAGGCGTGAGCGAACAAGAAGTGCTGGGCCTGCCGCATCGACTTTAACCGCTGCATGTGTCGCTCTCGGCGGCGGGTTGGCCGATGTGAGTTCTCCGCCCGGTTATTCAGGTAGCCGCTCTCTCTGCCACGCCATAGCTCTACAGCTTGTCGGTGACGAGGACGCGTGGCTCATACTGCAAGCCTTTCAGCAGGCGCTTAAAGAAGCGTTTTGCGGCCGTGCCACCCCGGCGGCTCTGCACCAGGATGTCCAACACGACACCGTTCTGGTCGACAGCACGCCAAAGATAGCGCAGTTCGCCCTGGATGCGGATGAAGACCTCATCGAGGTGCCACTTGTGACCAGGCCGGGGCCGACGGCGACGCAGGCCGTCAGCGAAGCTGGAGCCAAATTTCAAACACCATCGACGGATGCTCTCACACGAGACAATGATGCCGCGCTCTGCCAACAACAGCTCGAAATCTCGGAAGCTGAGGCTGAAGACGTGATAAAGCCACACCGCGTGGCGGATGAGGTCCGCCGGGAAACGGTGACGGTGATTTGGGTCCGGCTTCTTCATCCTACTACCCTGAGCCAGAACGCCGTAACCTACCAGTTAACGTGACAATCACCTTCGGTCGGTGCGCCAACGCCGGGCGGCGAGTGAAAGCAGGTGCAGCAAAGAGGGTCTCAAGGCCAGGAGATCCTTAGCTTCAAGGGGACGGGGACCTGCCGGCACGAGATACAGCGATGCCGGCGCCCGGTCAGGAGCCGGAGCGGCCGAAGGCTGGGTGGCATCGCCTCGCCGCGTCAATACTCGGGCTCATCACGGTTCCCGGCGGCGGTGACCGCCAGATGCGGCGGGAGGCCCCTCTATCTGCCGCCGCCGGTATACATGAGCCCGGCCCCGGAACCGTTATTCTCTCCGGGGCTGAGCTTGCTGATGAACAGCACCAGCAGGATGAACCGGCTGAGCCCGGCCAGCCCGTCGGCCCCGACCCAGACCCAGTGCCGCCCCGCATGTGCCACCCAGACGGCGTGTTCGGCAGCCGCACCCCGGCCGCCGGCATGGAACCAGTCGTGTGGCACGTCGCGCGCGAGGTCGATCCTGGTCGCGCCGGACCGGCTGTCACCGCCGGAGCCGCCCTTGCCTGCCTTTCCCGACGACGCCCTGGCCTGCTTGGTCTGCAGGAAGCCCGGATCGTCGAGGGGGGAAGCCGCATTGCCGCACGAAAGATGTCCTGAAGCTGCTTGAGGGCCAGGGGATCGAAGATCGCGTCGGCGCCCCACTGTGCGCTCGGCCCGCGGGCCCGCGAACTGCCCGCCCGTCGCCCCGGACACGTCCAGCCGGTATAGGCCCAGCTCGTCGCTGACTTGGACGGTGCCCTGCTTGATCCGGATCTGCGAGGGCAGGGCCGCCGGGTCCGCCTGCAGGCGCGCCAGGTCGTCCATCACCATCTGGTACTGGATGTCCATGACCGTGGAGGCGGCTCCCGCCGTGATGCGCGTCAGCTGCTAGAGGGTGCAGCCAGCGAGTAGCAAGCCCAGGGCCAGTAAAATGGGACGCATAGCGGTGGGTCGCCCTGGCGCGCGGAGATGGCGACGGTGGCGCGGCCCCTGCCTGCTCACCGCTTCGGCTCCATAAGGCCGTCATCCAGGTTCTGCAGCCAGCCTTGTGCCGCGCCGAACCGCACGATGTCGGACCGGCTGCGCAGCCCGAGCTTTTCCAAGGCACGGGCCTTGTAGGTCTCGACCGTTTTGGCGCTGAGCTCGAGCCGCCCCGCGATCTCCTTGTTGCTCAGGCCCCACGCCGTGTGGCGCAGCACGTCCTCCTCCCGTGGGCTCAGCCCGGGATCCGCAGCCGTCCTGCCCGGCGTTGCCAGGCCGGCGAGCGCCAGCTCCGCGATGGCCGGATCGAGATAGACGCCACCGGCCGCGACCGCCCGCACCGCGCGCGCCAGCTCGTCCGCAGCCGATCGCTTGAGCAGGTAGCCGTGCGAGCCAGCCGCCAGCATCTGCTGGAGGTAGGCGCGGTCCTCGTGCGCGGTGAGCGCCAGCAGCCGCACCGCGGGACAGTCGGCCGCCAGACGCCGGGCCAGCTCCACCCCAGTCATGTCCGGCAGGGAGATGTCGAGCACCGCCACGTCGGGCTGCAGCACCCGCACCCGCTCCAGGGCCTCGGCGCCGCTGGTGGCCTCGCCCACCACGTCCACGTCGGGCGTGGCCTGGAGCAGCGCCTTGATTCCCGCAAGCACCACCGGGTGGTCGTCGGCCAGGACGACCCGCGCCCGCGTCATGCCGCCGCGTCCAGCCGCGTCGTGCCGTGCGGCACGCTGACATAGAGCGTGGTGCCGGCGCTGGGCGTGCTCTCCACGTCCAGCCGGCCACCCACCAGCTCCAGCCGCTCCCGCATCCCCGACAGCCCCAGATGCGGGCGTTGATCCGTGGACCCGGCATCGGGTACGAACCCCACCCCGTCATCCTCCACGATTAGCCGTACGTCGGCGTCGCGCCGTTCCAGCAGCACGCTGACGGTGCTGGCGCGCGCATGCTTCAGCACGTTGCTCAACGCTTCCTGCACTACCCGGTATACCACGGTCTCGATCTCCTGCGGCAGACGGTCCACCACGCCGACGGTCTGCACGTCCACCACGATTGCGTGGCGGTCGCGCCAGCGGTCGGTCAAGGCGCCAATCGCGGGCAGCAGGCCGAAATCGTCCAGCGTTGCCGGCCGCAGGTCGGCGGCGGCCCGGTGGATGTCCTGATCGATGCTGGCCACCAAACCACGTAGCCATGCGAGCCGGTCCTGCACTACGGCGTGGTCCGCGCCCGGACCGGACAGCATGGTTTCGAGCGTCTTGAGCCCCAGCGACAAGCCGGTGACGGTTTGTCCGACCTGGTCGTGCAGCTCGCGCGCGATCCGACGCCGCTCGTCCTCCTGGACGCCCGCCATGCCGCGCAGCAGCGCGCGCCGCTCGGCCTCCTGCCGCTTGATCTGGCTGATGTCGGCGATCACACCCTGCAGCACGCCGTCCTCGTCGTCCGACCGGCTCAGCAGCCGGCCGGTGATGCGTATCCAGCGAGACGGCGGATCGCCGTGCCCGATGCGGACGGCCTCGTCCAGCGTGCCGCCGCCGGCTAGGCTGCGTCGGATCGCAGCCGCCAGCGCTGGCCGGTCCGCGGGGTGGACCGCGTTCCAGGCATGCCTCGGGCTGGTCCGGCCATCCTCCGACGGCGTGCGCCCCAGTAGCGACCAGCAGCGGGACGATGCGTCGAACAGGCCTGCGCCACGCTGCCAGCGCCATACGCCGAGCTCGGCCGCCTCCACCGCCAGGGCCCGGCTTTCCTCCACCGCCCGGAGCAAGCGTGCCGTCCGCTCTGCATCCTCCCGACGGCGCTCCGCCAGATCGAACGTCACAAGCGAGGTCAGGAACCCCGCGAGTAGCAGCCCTAAGCAGCCCTGGACGGCAAGCAGCAGCAACGCCCGGCGCACCGGTGCCTCCAACAGCTCCAGCGGAATGCCGAACGCGACCACCCAGCCATCCGACCCAGCCAGGGTACGATATACGGTCTGCACCGGAATGCCTTCCAGCGTCTTGCCGCGGATCAACCCATTCGGCGCGGCGGCGATGGCAGTCTGCAGCGTCGTGCTGGTGAGCTGCCCCTGATCCTCGCCCGATGGACGGGTGCGCGCCACGATCCGTCCCGACGCATCTACCACCATGCCGATCCACGCGCCCGGGGCCCCGGCCCGGTGCAGCAGCGTTCCGATCGCGTCGGGTGCCATCTCTACGGACAGCACGGATTGCAATCTGCCGTTGCGGATCACCGGCGTCTGCAGCGACACCAGTCGGCGGCCCGACACCGCTCCCACCGGCCCCATGCCGCCCACGACCAGCTGCCCCGTCCGCATCATACGCCGAAGGCTGGTCATGTCCGCCTTTGGTCCCAGATTGGCGCTGGACGGGCGCAGCAGGTTCAAGAGCTGCGCGCCGGACGGCGCGGTCAGCTCAACCGTCTCCCACAGGGGCTGCTGTGACCGCACCCGCTCGGCGGTCGCGCGGAAGGCGGCAAGGTCGGGCCTGTCCAGCGCCACGGACCCGGCGAGGGCACGGAGCAGCGCCTTGTGATGATCCAGCTCGGCCGCGATGCGGTCGGACGCCGCGTCCACCGTGGCGATCGCGCGGTGCTGTATGCTGTCCCTGGTCTGCAGGGCCGACCGGTAGCCGACCCAGCCGCCGAACAGCAGCAACGGCAGCACAGTGGCGCAGGCCAGTAGCAGCCAGGTGCGCGCGGCGCCCGACAGCCTGCCCGGCATGGTCCCGATACGGAACGGAAGAAAGGTCGGCATGGCGGGCAGTATCGCACATCGGGCGTTTGGGATGTCCGGCAATCCGTGTCGGGCAAATCCTGACAGGATGACCGCCCGTCCCGACTGACGCGAAACGCCTGGTTGCCCGATACTGGCACATTGCCCGGTGGCCTCCGCCGGGAGCGGGCCGCCTCGAACAGGCCTATGCCCGGGCCGGTGGCCTGACCGCGACATAAAGGAGATTCCTCATGCTCAAGTTCGCCTTGATCTTTTTCGTGGTCTCGCTGGTTATGGGGTTCTTCGGATTTTCCGGCGTATCAGCCGCGACCGCAGGGATCGCCAAAATCCTCTTTTTCGTCGCGCTGGCAATTTTCGTGATCTTCATCCTGGTGGCCCTCTTCGCCGGCAGCCTGATGTTCTGATCGCGATGGCGCCGCCCCGGAGCGGCGTGTGGCGGGCGATCAGTCTGTCCGGTGCGATGCCGCCGCGACATCGGCCACAGCTCCGACATCCACGGTCGCGATGCGGGGCGCCTCGGCAAGCTCGGCGAGGACGCTCATGGAGCCGTCCGTCTCCAGCACGACCGCCGCAACCGTCGCCGCGTCGCCGTGGCCGTTGGAGCGCAGCACGGACAGGATCTCGGAGCGGGTGACGCGCTCGCGGCGCAGAGCATCGTCGAGGAAGCGGCCACCGTGCAGCAGGTGCGTCGGCTCGCTCTTGACGAGGCCCTGGACTTTCGGAAACCGCACGGATGTCCAGGTGATCGCGAACTGCAGCACGATCAGCAGCGCCATCGCCAGCAAGCCCTCCGCGAGTGCGACCGAATTGTTGAGGAGCACGGTGGAGAGCGTCGAACCCAGCGCCACCGTGACCACCAGGTCGAACGCGTTCAGCTTGGTGAGGGTGCGCTTGCCCGACACGCGGATGAACAGCACCAGTGCGACGTAGGCCAGCGTGCCCACCATCGGCACCCGGGCGAGCCCCGTCCAGCTATCGAAGAACATGGATGGGCGCTCCAGGCAGGCGATGGACGCGGTGATCGACAGGCCGGCGTGGGGTGGCCGCGTCCGGCATCAGGGCTACGGCCGGCGGCGGAGGATGGCACAGGCACGTGTCGATGACGCCCTGTCGTCTGGCGGCGACGGTTGCGGCATGCCGTGATGCGAGTGTGGTCGGGCCGGATCGCTATCGGGCCGCGAGGGAGCGGGCGTACCCGTCTGTCGTCGGGGACGAGGCCAGGCCCGGAGCGCCAAGCGGGACTGCCGCATCGCACGGCAGCCCCTGCGACCCGGCGGTCCTTCCGCGATCCGGACGGATCAGTACTTGAACGACGTCATGTCCTTCAGGGAGTTCTTGGTGGCGCCCGGCAGGACGATGCTGTAATCCTCGGCACTGGCGGCCATCCCTGACGAAGTCGTCGAGTTGTTGCTGCTGCCCTTGCTGGGCTCGAACTTCAGCTTGCTGAACGGCACCTCGACATACTTGTTGCCAACGCCCAGGAAGCCGCCCACCGACAGCACCACGTTGGACACCTTGCCCTGAGAGTTCAGCAGCATGTCGTCCACCGTGCCGATGACGTCGCCCTTGTTGTTGTAGACGCTGGCGCCGTCGAGCTTGGTCGAACGCCACGACTTGTTGCTCATCTGCAGGCTGCCGTTCGGCCGGGTCGCGTTGTCGGGAACCTGCGACGTCGCCACGGGGGTGGAGTTGGAACTCTGGGCCAGGGCTGGCAGCGCGCCGCCGGCGACCAGCACGGCACCGAGCGCGGTCGACAGGAACATGGAGCGGACATTGGACGGGCGGGACATGGCAATTCCTTGGAACTTCGCCGTCACGATGCGTGTCAGCGGGCCCATTTCAGGTGGTACAGGGCAGCATGCTTCCCCAGTCAGGAAAGTGGCGCGGGGCTGTCAGGGTAAACCTGACATCGTCCGGGACGGGGCCGGGCGGCGTCCATCCCCTCCGGCCTGCCGGTTGCCCTCGAAGGACGGCCGCGGGCATCCGTCGCCAAGCCGCCCCCAAGGACGTTGCTTCGACCGAACCAGATGGATGACGCGTCAGCGGCGAGGCCTCTGGGGCCGTTACGACACCATCACCACAGGTCAACTCGTAGCGCTGCTTCCTGCTGCGTTTCCGGGTTGTGACCGCGTCGCGATTTGCCAGGTTGCCGGTAGGCAGCAAGCATCGCCAGCTATTGCCCAGGGCAACCGGTTCTGCCGCTGCTACCTCGGACCGAACGGCCTACCCCCTCTCCGGGGGCTGGGGCGGCTCCTCCGGAATGATACCGACTGGCCGGCGCGGCAGACTTTCCAAGTTGAACCGCTTTGGCTGAGGTGACCGGCCAAGCTGCTGCATCACGACCATTGGCGCCGTGCCTGGGCCTGTCAGTTCAAGCCTAGAATCAGCGCGAGCCCGGTGACGATCGGGCCCGGCTGTGACGGCGATCCTGACCATGCCGGTATCCATACTTGCGCTGACACCAGTCATGAAAGACCAGGTCGCGGGGGGGAGGCGGGCGCTGGTGCACAGACCGGCCGGCTGGTGCGCCTCGTGGTTGAGCTACACCTTGTTAGCGCCTGATCCAATCGCATGTCCTCGCAAAGCAAAGAATACCCATGAAAAAGGCATGTGTTTGTCTAGTAACGTGGCGATCACCCGGCATTCTTTCAGTTAGGCCCAGCGCCACTCGATTTCAGAAAGATAACAGCGCTGGGTAGGTTCAAGTGCTACCAGGCCCTACGTCGAGCCGCTTTGCTGCCTGGCGCAGCACGGCGATCGCCGCCACGCTTGCCGCGGCCCAGAACACCGCACGATGGCGATCGGTGAACATCTCCCAACTTCCGCTCTTGGCTCGATTGTCGAACCGGCCACGCGCTCCGTAGGCGCCGGACACCGGTTCATACAAATTAGCCGGCGCGTCGGGCGCGAGCGGTATGTCGGTCAGTTGACCGCTATAGCCCGTCTTGGCGAGGTATTTGTCGATTAGGCCGGGTGCGATCCGATTAGCGAGGATCGCCTGCACGGTTGGGTAACCAACCCAGACCTGCCGCCGCTTGTGCGTGGCGGCAAAGAAGATTGCTCGGGCCGGCACCTCCGGCTGGTAGATCGGCGCGACGGGCTTGGCCTTCTTGCCCATTTTGTTCATTGCCCAGTCAAACTGCGGCGTGTTCACCGCCGGAAGATCGACCATGGTCAGATGCACGTCGAGCTTGTCGTGGATGATCTCGGACCTGAGGCTGTCGGTGAAGCCGCGGATCGCGAACTTGGCGCCGCAGTAGATCGATTGCAGCGGCACCGAGCGGTAGCCAAGGGCTGAGCCGACATTGACGATGGTGCCGCGATTACGCTGGCGCATCCGTGATAGCGCCGACATCGTGCCATGCACCTGTCCCAGATACGTCACTCGCGTGCCGCGCTCGAACTCCTCAGGTGTCAGCTTGGCGACAGGGGCGAACACGGTTGCCATCGCCACGTTGACCCAGACGTCGATCGGACCAAGCTCGGCTTCGGTCTGATCTGCCGCCGCCTCGACCGCCTTGGCATCGGCTACATCGGTAGGGATCGGCAGCGCCCGGACACCGAAGCGGCGCAATTCAGCAGCGGCATGCTCCAGCCGGTCCTTGTCACGCGACAGCAGTGCCACGTCGTAGCCCTGGCGGGCGAATTCTGTCGCCGTTGCGCGGCCAACGCCGGCTCCGGCTCCGGTGATGACGACAATCTTGCTCATAGTTGAGATCCTGTCTGTTGATGTTCTTCGCGATCATTTCGCCGTTTGGGTGATTTGCCGAAGTCTGAAGCGCGCGGACGCTCAACC
The DNA here is from genome assembly GCF_013201075.1 of Lichenicola cladoniae. Taxonomy (NCBI): domain Bacteria; kingdom Pseudomonadati; phylum Pseudomonadota; class Alphaproteobacteria; order Acetobacterales; family Acetobacteraceae; genus Lichenicola; species Lichenicola cladoniae. The sequence goes on from NZ_CP053709.1 coordinate 434,978, forward strand.
TCTTTGGCGCATCGCCACGTCGTAGTCCGCCACCGCCGACAGCAGGCTGCCGTGCGCCAGTCCAAGCGGGAGGTTGCCCAGCAATAGTCCTGATCCTGTGTCGACTTCTTCGGAAAATAATCCAAGATCAGTCGCGTAGCCGATGCCTTGCTCGATCAGCACCTGGGCGCGCTCCAGCTCGCCCCGGGCGATCCGGTAGTGCGCCAGCCAAAAGGTGCCGACCAGGAAGGCGCCCTCGAGACGCTGCGCCCGGCTGTTCTGCAGATGCCGGTTGAACAATCCGCCACCGCTTCCTGCCTGTCGCTCGAGCAGCGCGATGCTGTTCGCCATCATCGTGTCGCAGGCGGGCACGTAACCCCAAACCGGAAACAGCGCAGCCGAGATATCTACGCTGCGGGAGCCGGGATGAACGACATAGATTCCATCACGGCTCAGGCATCTTCGCGACACGAATTGGCGCAGGCCGAGGGCGGCGCGACGATAGCGCGTGGCCTGTTCCGCCGTATCAGTATATGGCGCGATGCCGTCCAGCGCACAGCTGGCCGAGACGAGGCTCGAGGTATAGTGCCGCAGCGTCGCCTCTTCCCAGATGCCGCTGCCCTTCTGCTGCCAGTTGTCGACCAGGAAGTCGGCGGTCCTGGACACGACAGTCCAGTGTGGGCGCTCGTCGCGAGCGGCATAAATCTCGCGCGCCGCTAGCACGAACTGCGCGAGTGACCCGAGCTGCAGCTGGTGTGCCGCCAAATTGCCGGTGATTGCCGGCCGGCTGTCGCGGTAGCCGGCGACGGGCAGCTTCACCTGTTTTGGCACCCGCTCGCCGCCGGCCGCCGATACCGGATCCAGCGGCGACTGGTAGCCGGTATCCAGCAGGCTGGCGACGAAGCCGAGATACTGTAGTGCCTGCTCATGATCCGGCTCGAGGCGGACCAGAGCGCGGATCATCATTCCACTGTCGCGCAGCCACGAGAAACGATAATCGTAGTTTCGCTTGCCGCCCATGACCTCTGGCAGCGACGTGGTGATCGCCGCCATGATCGCGCCGGTGCGATCGTCGGTCAGCAGCCGCACCGCCCGCAGTGAATCTTGCACCGGATCGGCGAATGCCCCGTCATAGGGCGACCGCATCGCGAGCTTCCGCCAGCCCGCAAGCGTCGCCTCAAGCCAATCCGCCAGCGCCGCCTGATCCGCCGTGACTCCGGATCGTAGTTCGTCCAGCACCGCCCAGGATTGCTCGCCTTGCGGCACGTCGATCCGCACGACGCCGTCCCGGATCAGGATTGGATGCGATGCCTGCAGCCGGAAGTGATGATCTATGATTGCGGCACCGGTCTCGTCGAGGCGCAGCAACGGGATCCGGCGGCCGCCATCCGGGCGTGGCCGCAGCACCAGGCTAAATGCAGCCGGCGCCGGTCCCAGGCTGCGGCAGATCGAGCCGTGCGCGACGCAGTCCGCGAGCGGCATCCAGTCGGTGATCACGAGCATACCTGCCGGATGGCGCAGCGTCGTCTCCAGGACGGCGCTCTGCCCGATATAACGCCGTCCCGCCGGCTCCGCCCCCGCCAGCAGGATGCTCCACTCGCCGCCTGCATCCGGATCGATCAACGACCCCAGCAGGCTCGGCGCATCGAATCGCCCAGGACAGTACCAGCAGATCTCGCCCCCGGTGGTGATGACCGCAGCGGTGGCACGGTCGCCGATTAACCCAAGATCAGCAATCGGTGGCGATGATCGCACCAGCCGGCTGGCGCCGGACCGGCGCAGCACGCGCCCCAGCAACCGGTGCCCGCTCCGCCGCATCGTGGCGATACTCATGCCGTGTCGCGATTCACGGCTGAAGAGCCGCGTCATGCGGCAAGCCGATCGCGGATCACGTCGGCGACGCGGAGTGCATTGGCGATGATGGTGAGCGTCGGGTTCACGGCGCCGACCGATGGGAAGAAGCTGGCATCCGTCACATACAGATTGTCGAGCTGATGCGCCTTGCAGTTGAGATCGAGCACCGAGATGGCCGGATCGGTGCCGAAGCGAAGAGTGCCGGCCTGGTGCGCGGTGCCGTTGATCGGAATATCCTTGCCTAGATAAAGGCGACGATCAATGAGTTTCGGCCAAGCACGCATCGGCACTAGCATCGCCTCAAGCTTCTGTCGCAGCCGGCTCGCCGCCTCCTCGTTGCCCTCGGTGATCGACAGCACCACGCGATCACCGTCGTAGGAGATGCGGTTCTCCGGCCGAGGCAGATCCTCGCTCTGCAGCCAGAAATCCATCGAATATTCCGCCACTTTCTCGAACGGCATGCGTGGCGCCAGCTGCATCAGCGGCTGCAGCGGCGCTTCGCCGCGGATCTGAGCGCCATGCGAGGTGGCGCACATCTGGATCAGGCCGAGCGGATAGTCCCAGTCAGGCGCGTCGAAGTAGTAATCGCTAAGTGCCAGTGTCTTCTGGAAGACCGTGTGGTTTGGCTCCTTCAGCAGCGCCATCACAACCGACATGTTGTGCCGCATGTAGTTGCGACCGACCTGATCGGAGCCATTGGCAAGTCCGTTCGGATGCGCGTCGCTGGCGGAGCGAAGCAGCAGCAGCGCCGAACTTAGCGCGCCGGCGGCGACCACGACGATGTCGGCGGAATACTGCTCGAACTGGTTGTCACGGATCACATGCACCCGGCTGACACTACGACCCGATGCATCGGTCTCCAATCGCGTAACATAAGCCCCAGTAAGCAGGGTGAAATTCAAATGTGCTGCCCTGGTTGGATCGATACAGATCACCTGCGCGTCCGCCTTGGCATTGACGGCGCAGGGAAAGCCATCGAACGCGTCACAGCGGATGCAGGGGCTATACGTGGTCGGACTGCCGTCCGGGTTCTGGTCCAGCTTGATTCCGAGCGGCAGATGGAACGGATGCAGCCCCGCCTTGGAGAGGATGTCGCTCAGCTCCTGAATGCGCGGCTCGTGCTGCACCGGCGGATAGGCGTAGGGCGCGCTCGACCACGGCTCAGTCGGATCCTCGCCGCGCAGGCCGTGCACGTGGAACAGCGCCTCAGCCTTCGTATAATACGGCTCGAACACGTTGTAGCCGAGCGGCCATGCCGGTGAGATCCCACCTTTGTGTCGCAGCTCACCAAAATCGCGCTCGCGCAGCCGGAACAGGGCTGAGCCATATACCTTCGAGTTGCCGCCGACATAGTAGTGCAGGCCTGGATGGAAGCTGCTGCCATCTTTGCCGTACCAGGTATCGGGCGCCTGGTAGGCGCCGTCGACGAACACCGTCTTCGCATCCCAGTTGTCGCGGGAGCGCGGCAGGTAGCCGCCGCGCTCTAGCATCAGGATACGCTTGCCGGTCGGCGCTAGGCTTTGCGCCAACGCTCCCCCGCCCGGGCCACTGCCGATCACGATGATGTCGTAGTGGTTCTCAGGCATACACGCTCCCAGTGCTATAAATTACGGTCATCCCGAGGCACCTCAAGCATCACATCATCCGCCCGCGGAGGTTGAACAGCACCACCAGCGTGCCGCCAACCATGAGCGCGATGATGAGGGACGAGAACAGGATCAGTAGCAGGTCGGCCCGCGCCGAACGCTTCAGGTCGATCTGCAGGAAGAAGCGGAAATGCACCACCAGCTGGACCAGCCCGAGACCCAGGACCGTGTAGAAGGCGCGGCGGCCGGACAATGCGTGCAGGGCGACAAGGCCGAACGCCGACAGCGTGAGCAGTGCCGCGATGCCGTAGCCGAGGACGAGCGAACGGACCTCGTTCCGCTCAAGGCGCGGCGATGTCATCTGATCGCTCCCTGGAGGAACACGATGGAGAAGATCGCGATCCAGACGATGTCGAGGAAATGCCAGAACAGCGACAGGCGGATCAGGTTCACCTTCAGCGGACGGTCCAGGCCGAACATGTACATCTGCATCAGCAGAATTGGCAGCCAGATGACGGCCGTCAGCACATGCAGGCCGTGCGTTCCGATCAGCACTGTGTAGGCCGACAGGAAAAAGGATCGGTCGGGTACCGCTCCTTCCCCGGCCATGGTGACGAAGTCGTGCGCCTCCATGCCGAGGAAAGCGATCCCGAGCGCCCAGGTCAGCAGCAGCCAGCCCACGGCCCGGTGCCGGTGCCTGCGGGTGAACTTGTGCGTCCGCTTGAGCTCGATCGAGGCCATGCCGAAGGTGAAGGAAGAAGTGAGCAGCAGCGCGGTCTCGATGAAGGCGGGGGCGAGCTTGACTACGCTGGCCAAGGTCGGGCCGCCCACGGTGGCCTCAAGCGAGGTTCCGAACAGGGCGAACAGCAGCGCGAAAATTACCGCGTCGCTCATCAGGAAGACCCAGAAGCCGAACACGTCGCTCTCGATCTGCTCGGCTTCCTCGCGAGACGCGTATTTGAGGTTCAGCCCGGCGTGGCGAAGCGCCGGGGAAACCGGACCGCTGCTCATGCCAGACCGTGGGCGCGGTCCGGCTCGAACCCTTCGGCCAAGCCCTGGTTAAGGCTGGTCTCCTCCTGCTGGCGCGGCACCGGGCGGCTCGCGTGCGCCCCGGCCAGCCATCGCCGGTCCACCGCCTCGACCTCGGCGGCTGGTATGGTCCGGGTGGTGTCGCGCTGGAAGGAGCGCGCTATTACCGTCAGCACCGACGCCGCCGCGAACAACGACGCTATCCACCAGATGTGCCAGATCAGTCCGAAGCAGCACAGGCCGGCCGCCACCCCGATCACCGGTCCGCACATCAAGTTCTTCGGAAGCTCGATGTCCTTGTATTGGTCGGCGCGCACATAGGCGCCGTGGTTGCGCTTGCGCCAGTAGAAGGCGTCACGGTTGCCGACGTGCGGGATAACGGCGAAATTCCATTCCGGCGGCGGGGCGGACACCGACCATTCCAGCCCCCTTGCGTCCCAGGGATCGCCGATTGGGACCATGTTCTCCGCCCGGTCGCGGATGCTGACGTAGAGCTGGATGAACAGCGACGCCAGGCCGGCGAACAGCACGAGGGCCCCGAACAGGGCGATGTAGAGCCAAGGCCGAAACGCGGGGTCGAACACCTCCTGGGTGCGACGCGCCATGCCGGCGGCGCCGAGCACGTAGAGCGGGAAGAACGCCAGGAAGAACCCGCCCGCCCAGCAGCTGAATGAGATCCGGCCCCAGCGCTCGTTCAGCCGGAAGCCGAATGCCTTGGGAAACCAGAACATGTAGCCGGCGATCATCCCGTACAGCGTTCCCGGGATCAGCATGTTGTGGAAGTGCGCGACCAGGAACAGCGTGTCATGGACCATGTAATCGAGCGGGGGGGTCGCCAGGATGATCCCGGTGAACCCGCCGATCACGAAGGTCATCATGAAGGCGATCGAGAACAGCATGGGCGGGGTGAAGCGGACCTCGCCGCGGAACATGGTGAAGATCCAGTCATAGATCTTCACGCCGGTGGGGATGCCGATGGTCATGGTGGCAATGCCGAACGCGGCGTTCACGTCGGCGCCCTGCCCCATAGTGAAGAAGTGGTGCAGCCACACGGTAAAGGACAGCACGGCGATCGCCGTGGTGGCGAGGACTAGCGAAGTATAACCGTAGAGTTCCTTGGACGAAAACGCGGAGATGACCTCCGAAAAGACGCCAAACGCCGGCAAGATCAGGATGTAGACCTCGGGGTGGCCGAACAGCCAGAACATATTAGCGTAGTTCATCATGTTACCGCCGCCGCCGTCGGTGAAGAAGTGCATGCCGAGATAGCGGTCGCCCGCCAACAGCAGGGTGACCACCGTCAGCGGGGGCATGGCAAAGATCATCAGGATGGCGGTGCAGAGCGAGGTCCAGCAGAACAGCGGCATCCGCATGAAGCCCATGCCGGGGGCGCGGAACTTGAAGATTGTGCAGGCAACGTTAATCCCCACGGTCATTGAGCCGAGCGAGCTGAGGCTGACGGCCCAGATCCAGTAGTCGGGGCCCACGCCTCCGCTGTAGGCGAGCTCGGTGTAGGGCGGGTAGCCGCTCCAGCCGCCGGTGGAGAATTCGCCGATCGTGAGAGACGCCATCATGAGCGCCGAGCCCGCAGCCGTGAGCCAGAAGCCCACGGAGTTCAGGTAGGGGAACGCCATGTCCCGCGCGCCGATCTGAAGCGGCACGACGTAGTTGATCAGCCCGATCAG